>JASFSF010000225.1:0-4928 GCA_050114555.1 Ignavibacteria bacterium | reverse complement strand
CTCCTGGAGGTGTAAATAATAATTGCAGTATTTTTTCTGCAGCAGGAAATTCATCGCGGTCTCTCCTTGGTAGAAATCTTGACAACAACGCACCAAGAGATGTATTAGTTGGTCATTACTCCCCACCTGATGGTTATTCTTCAATAGCAGTATCTAATATGTACTATCTCGGATTTGAACGGGGAGAAGATCCTACTACATTACCAATTGCGGAACGTTTGCATTTGCTGAACAGTGTGCTCTTTTCAGATGACGGTGTAAATGAACGTGGCGTATCTATAGCCCTCGCATCAGTTGACGCACAGCAGATTCAAAGGGATGAGAATAAAAACTGGTTAATATTTCATATCTGATGAGAGAGGTATTGGATCATGCCGGAAATGTAGAAGAGGCGATTGAAATAATTAACAACCGTGATGTGTTCGATCAAAATGTAAATACTATTTCTCATCACTTTCTTATTTCCGATCAATCTGGCGTATCAGCTGTTGCAGAATATTCAGGCGGCGAGTGGTATATAATAATAACTGATAGAAACTGGCAGATAGCAACTAATACCGTAATCTATAACGTTTCAGAGGAATGGAAAAGAAACGAATGTAACAGATACAGGGTAGCGGACAATTACTTAAATGAGGCAAATGGACAAGTTACCTGGCAGCAAGGAATGGAAGTCCTCAACAGGGTTTCTGTTTACGAAACTCAATGGTCTGCATTATATGATTTAACTGAACAAAGAATGTATATAACTCTTTACAGAAATTACGACCATATATTCTCTGTTGATCTTTGATCACTCTTATATCATCAGTTAATGAACTGAAGAAGGGACAACATAACTATTATGTTAAAATTAAAATTATTTCTTGTCCTAATATTACTTCCTTTACTATGGTCCTGCATTGATGAAAATCCGACACAAGTTCAAAATCCACTGCCACAAATTGAAATTATATCTCCGGAAGCTGGAAGCCAATATACGAGGGGAGATAGCATACATATCATATCACGTATCGAAGATCCTGATGGATTAATTAGATCTGTAAAAATTGTTGTTGATAATACTGAAATTCATTCTGAAAGTGATGGTTCTGTTGATTTTGTTTGGGAAACCTCTGGTGCAACAACTGGAAATCGTGTAATTAAAATCATTGCAGAAGATTTTGTTAACCAAACTTATTCTAATGAAGTCGCAGTAAGAATTAAATACAGTTATAAGCAACCGGTTGATATACCGGGTTTTATGGAATCAGTATCGTTCGATGAAGCAGGAATGGATTCTACTTTATTGATTAATTTGATGAACCAGCTTTCTGTTAAAGAAGATCATTTAATGCATGGTATTGTTATAGCACGTAATGGGAAATTGATTTTTGAAGAATACTTCAGTGGTTACAGAAGAGATGATCAACAAAACCTGGTTGCATTTAACCGTGAAGTTTTACACGATCTGGCATCTGTAACAAAGAGTGTTACATCAGCATTAATGGGACTTGCCATTAAGGAAGAATTCATTGAAGACGAATTTGTGAAAGTAAATCAATATTTTAACGAAGGTGGCTGGGAGGCTGGCGATCCGCGTAACGAGATAACCTTACAGAATATGATTACAATGTCTTCAGGTATTCAGTGGGATGAGAACAGCCTGCCACCTTTAGACCCTAACAACGACTTGATTTTATTTGCTACCGATCCACATCCATGGGAGTTTTATTTATCCCGACCGTTGCAGCACACACCGGGTACAACAATGGAATATAGCGAAGCCAGTATTTGTGTGATAGGAGAGGCAATTGCAAGAGCCAGCGGAATTAGACTGGATGTGTTTGCAGACCAGTATTTATTCAATGAGCTTGATATTGCAAACAGGTTCTGGAATGTAAAACCGAATAATTGGGTATGGGCATCCGGCGACCTGTTTCTTAGACCAATCGATATGTTGAAGATAGGACAGCTCTATCTGCAGAACGGTCAATGGAAAGGAAATCAATTAATACCAGAAGAATGGATAGACAAAGCAAAAATTAAATACCACAATTTTATCGGCTCTTCAGACTGGGCACAGCAGTACTGGTATAATACATACAGACAGGTAGGTTACAGTTATGCCTGGTGGCCTTTAGATCCTTCAATATACGGACCGGATGCATTTTGTGCTTCCGGATGGGGTGATCAGAGAATTGTAGTTATACCTCAATATAATATGGTTGTTATTCTCACCGGCGGATCCCAATGGTCACAACCATATTTAACTTCACACCAGATTATGTCTCAATATATTTTACCCTCTATTAATGGCTACTAAAATAATTGACCTATAACACAGAAAACATATTGAATAATTAATCAAACTAGAAAATATTATTTTGAACTAAACAGAATAAAATGAAAAATTTAAATAAAATAATAATCCTATCTATTTTCATTCTACTCTCAATAAGTTGTTCTGAAGATGCTCCTACTAATACACAACAGCCGGAAGCCGCACAATTAACAATCAATTTGTTGAATGAAATAGATCAAACATTCACTCCCGGTGAAGCAATTGATAATCCCATCTCAATTCAGGTTTTGGATGAACTGGGAGAACCTGTAGCTGATGTTATGGTAACCTTTCAAGTCACAGGCGGCAATGGAGAACTTCTTTTAAATAGTGAGCGATCGCTAACCTTTAGCCTTAATACCGATTCAAGTGGAAAGGCGGAAATTGAATGGATTCCTGGAAATGGAATTGACAATTTGATAACAATATCCGCAGTTGAAACAGATCGTGTATCAGATCCAATGATCGTTTGCGCGTTAGTTCAGGAAAATAACAAAGTTGTTCTTGTCTCCTTTAAATGGCTTGAAACTAGCGAATTTCAATTTCCATATATTTTTCCTCCTTACTCAATAGATTATGATGGTCGCATTTTAGAATCAAATCATTTTCTAGTTTTCAGCGATGAAAGTTCAGATGACATCAAAATAGATTTTGCTGCATTGGCCGAAGATGCATTGTATAAATTCAAAACCGCCTATGAAATTAATTATGATGATCTCGGAATACTTGACACTGATACAAAAGTAATGATTTATACATGTAAAAATCTCTATCTGGATAATCCCCAACAATTTTCCACTGACAATAGTTTATTAATCTATGGAAAAGACTCTCCAAGGTGGAATACCTGGCCTGGATATAGTATTGAGATATATAAGAATGTATTAGAGCATGAACTGACGCATGTAATGCAGTTCAGAATGGGGGCTAAATTTGAGTTATGCGAAAGTTGGTTTATGGAGGGTACAGCAGAATATATGAGCGATGGGGTACACACACCCATTACAAGTAATTTAGAATTTAGTCAATGGATATCTCACCCTGATCATACAACAAACCCGATCGATGCCAAATCGCTGAATGATTTATCTGTGCCTCTTTCCCGGGCGTCAGAATATTATCCGGCATTTCATCTTGCGGTGAAATATCTCTTAGAAAGCAATGATATTAACAGATCGGTCATTGATGTGAAAAATATGTTTTTTGAGATAGCTGCAACCAGAGATTTTACAACTGCCTTTGAGAATAATTTTGGTATATCAATAGAATATTTTAGAGATAACTATTATGAATTAATGATCGACTTTCTTAATAGCTGAAATGTCCTATTTCATATTTACAAATAGTTAAACATATAACAATAACTTAGGGATGGTTAAATGCAAAAAAGAATGTTCATAACAGTCAGTATTTTATTCCTTTCGCTTTTAATAACCAATTGCAGTGAAAACGCACCATCTGAGCCTGTTGAGTCTTCGTTTATCTGTACTATTACAAATCCCACTGATGGTTCATCAATTAGCCGGGAAAACAAGGTAACGATAACGTTAGATATAACGTCTTTATCCGGTAGTAATTCTGAGATAGAAACATTAACGGATAATGTTGAGTTTCTAATTGATGGAGAAGTAAAGTTTTATGATACTGAGAAACCTTATGAATATACGTGGGATCCATCACAAGAATCTTTGGGTACACATTCAATAATTGCAATAGTTACTGATAATAACGGCGCAAATTATTCAGATTCAATAAGTATAGAAGTTCGCTCAATTATTGATGCTCCTGAAAATACAGGAGATGGTTGGGAAACTGCATCGCTGGAAAGCGTCGGTTTAGATCCAAATAGATTTATTTCATTAATGAATAATCTTAACAGCACTTATAACCATTTAATTCACGGAATTGTTGTTATAAAAAATAATCGTCTGGTTTTCGAAGAATATTTTGATGGAATAACGCATCCCACGTGGGGCGAAAACTCTGTTTCATTTAATAGAGATAGACTGCATGTGCTTTCATCTGTTGCTAAAAGTTTTACGGCTACGTTGGTTGGAATAGCCATTGAAAAAGGATTTATATCAAGTGTTGATGCAAAAGTGTTTGATTTTTATCCTGAATTTGCAGATTTGAACACCGGTCAAAAACAAGATATCACCCTCAGGCACCTTCTTACAATGTCGTCGGGGCTTAGTTGGGATGAACAATCATTACCTCTAACTGATCCAGATAATGACCTGACAAAATTCCTCGATGTTGCACTTAATTCAGATGATGACCTTGCACGTTACATCCTCGAATTGGAAATGGATGCAGAACCTGGACAAGTATTTAATTACGGTGGAGGAAATTACAATTTACTTGGAGATATTATTCAACGAGCAAGTGGTTTACGGCTGGATAAATTCGCAGATAATAATTTATTCGAACCCCTTGGTATTCAAGAATCATGGTGGTGGTTGATTAGACCGGATTTTGTTTACGCATCCGGCGATCTGGCACTTCGTCATAGAGATTTAGCAAAAGTTGGTCAATTATATCTTCAAAATGGTGTTTGGAATGGTGAACAGATTATACCTGAAGAATGGATATCAAATTCGTCAAC
>JASFSF010000224.1:0-4934 GCA_050114555.1 Ignavibacteria bacterium | reverse complement strand
TCTTTAATTGTTAATATACCTCCCCCATAAGCAGCAATGTAAACAGTGCTATCTCTTCCTTCTTCTATATCCAGAATTTGTGATGCCGGTAATCCGTTATGAGTACCAATGTTAATAAAATTAACACCATCCCACCTGCTAACTCCATCGAAAGTACCGAACCACAAATAACCTCTGCTGTCCTGCAACATTACATTCACTTGTCCCTGAGCCAGCTCATTTTCTGTAGTAAGTGTCTTATGTATTTTTATTTGTGCATTTACTTCACCACTTAAGAAGATGGTTGATAATAATGCAACGCATATTTTAAAATGTACAGGCACTTAAGTAACGGGACAAAAATGAATTTGTAATTGATTGTTTTTAAGATAACAATTATTTGAACAATTGATCAATTTAATTGCTATTGCTAATATTTTATTCCATTGAGATTAAAATGAAATTGTTTTAATTTGGTCGTAGAATATCTTAGTAATCATACTTCAATTACTTTTCAATGTAAATATATTAGGGTGATAATTATTGTTACAATGGTGTACTTAACATCAACAGCATTTTACATTTCTAAAAATTCCTTAATAATGTTTTGAGCAATAAATCAAAATTCCAACAAAATATCGGAGGGGATGTAAGGAAATATTTGGCAATTTTACTTTAGTATCCAATTAGTGTTATGCATTACGTCAATTTAAATAGATCCTACTTTTCGTTAATAAAGATTTGTTGTGGTTTAATAGCTCTCTCATCAATTTACTCTTCAAATTGTCAAAACCTTATTAATAATAGAAGATTGCTTGAAGAAACTCAGGTAATCGGACAATGGAAATATTGTGATGATGTTGACGCAAATTGTGTTAATAATTATAACAGTAGTCATTGGAAAGATGTTCAAAAGAGTAAACACAGCAAATACCTCGATTTACCTGAAGCGGAATATTACTGGCTGCAATCAACAATCACACTACAAGATGATGTCCCCGGGGAATCTAATCTTTCAATAATTATTTACTCTCCCGGTTCTGCAAATGAGATTTACTGGGACAGTACATTAATTAATAAAAACGGATTAATTGGAGTAAATCTTGACACGGAAGTTCCAGGAGAAGTACTCCAGGAAATCAAACTTTCTCAAGATTTAATTAAGCCCGGTGATCATAAACTCTTGATACAAGTCTCTAATTATCACCAGGTTAACAGCAAGATAAAAAATCTGACAACAATTGGTGATTTTGATCAGAATAATCAAAACATTTCTAACCGTAACTATTGGATCATAATTATAGCAAGTGTCTTTTTTACCTCCGCTGTATTTAGCCTGATTTTCTATTTCGGATTCAATAAAAACCTCGCTTATATATTCTTCAGTTTTTTCGCACTTACATTTACAATAAAAACTCTGCTTGAGGGAGCTACATTATATCCCGATATGGCAGTTACTGCCTTCAATATCCTGATGAGTTTTGTTTACCCGGTCGTTCTCATCGGGGGAATATTGCTAATTGCATTTCTCACTTATAAATTCTCGCTTTACAGAAAGAAGGAGATATTTATTTACTATCTGCTGTTTTCTGTAATCTCTTTCCTGGTTATTCCAATGCGATATTATATCGTTGCAATGATAGTTGTAGCAATGTTATTAGTGCTGTATGCAGTGCACAAAAAAATGGACGGGAGTCTCTTGAGTTTAACAGGTTTGACCGGGTTCAGTTTTTTTACTTATCTCGGCTACAGGGAATTAATGAACTACGGTTACTTTGCAGGTGTAATATTCTTCATCTTCTGTATAATGATTTCACTTGCACGCCAGATTTCAAAACAGAATCAGTTGCACAACCGGGCATTAATAAGGGCTTCACGATTGGAATCACAACTATTAAAGAAAAATATTCAACCGCATTTTATACTTAACTCGTTAACATCACTGCAGGAATTGATCGAGCGATCTCCAGGGAAAGCTGTAAAATTAATTGATTCACTTTCAGATGAATTTCGAACAATTTCAAAAATCTCTGGTGAGAAACTTATTCCGATTTCAGATGAACTTACAATTTGTAATGCTCATTTAAAGATTATGGAATTCCGCAAGGAATCAAAATTTGATTTTGAGACGAAAAATATAACCGGAAATGAAATGATTCCCCCGGCTTTATTTCATACACTGGTTGAGAATGGCATAACACATGGGTACGGCGCTAAAGACAACGGACATTTTCTGCTTGAAAAAGAGAGCATGGAAAACGGCATCCGGTATAAATTATTTAACGATAGTGAACCAGACGATGCGCCTGTGAATTACAAAAAAGGAACGGGATTAAAATATGTTGAAGCGAGATTAGAGGAATCATACCCGGGCTGCTGGAATTTTGAGTTTAACCGGGTTGTTAACGGCTGGATGGCAGTAATTGAAATCTACAATTCAAAAAGAGGAAACAACGGATATAATAATGAGAATTTTAATAGTTGAGGATGAATCTCTTGTTGCCAAAAGAATTAAGCGTCTAACTGAACAAGCATTAGTAGAAAAAAACATTTCTATTGTATTAAGGTCAACTCTCGAAAGCGCTTCTGCATATTTAGATGAACATCCTATAGATCTGCTTCTTCTTGATTTAAATCTTAGCGGGAAAGATGGTTTTGAAATTTTAAAAAATGTTGTTTCGGAATCTTTTCATACAATCATTATTTCTGCTAATACTGATAAGGCGCTCGAAGCATTCGAATATGGAGTTCTTGATTTTATCGGGAAACCGTTCACATTGGAACGTCTTCAAAAAGCGTTTGAAAGAATTGAAAAGGCTGCTGAGAATGCTTCGTACCCGGCAAAATATCTTTCTGTAAAGCAAAGAAGGAATTTACACGTAATTAATATCAATGAAATTTGTTACATAAAAGGCTCAGGCGGCTATTCCGAGTTACATCTTCACAACGGGAATAATTTTCTTCATAACAAATCGCTTGACAACCTAGGGGCGATCTTGCCATCATATTTCGTACGTGTTCACCGGTCTTATTTAGTTAATATCAGGTACACTGATTGTTTCAGGAGTCACAGTGGTAGCAAGTATGATCTTCTTATGAAAAACAAAGAAGTGATCCCTGTTAGCAGAAACAGGTACAAGCAAATAAAAGAAATAGTCAACTGACTGTTCTCGTCAGACTCAAATCCTTTCAATCCAATACGCTCAATTCACATTAGGTTCAATTACACAACTATAGAGCATTTCACAAGTCATTGTTTTGTACTTAAAGTATTATCACAGAATTTTGAACCGTCCAATAATTATTAATTAATGAGGAACGGAAAAATGAACTTCAGGATTTTCTTATTAACTATATCCATATTTTTTTTATCGATCAATACTGGATTCGCACAATCCATCTCTAAACCAATCAGAGTATTACTGGTTACTGGTGGTGAACCTATAAGATATCATAAGACATTGATTCCCACTTCGTTGTACACAACATTACGCGAGAACCAAAATATTATATGGGATCATGCATCATTAGATGAAGCCGCCTTTGAGAATGACATAAGAGAATTATACGATGTATTGATAATATTTAACCGCAGTAATTCGATATCCGATAGAGCAAAAAGTAATCTGAAAAATTTTATAGAAAGTGGAAAAGGTTTAGTTATTCTTCACAGCGGTTTGGGAACTTATAACAACTGGGAATGGTGGTGGAAAGATGTAGTAGGGGGTAAATATCAGTACAATTTTAATGATACCATTCCAAAATCAGGTTATAAAAAACCGGTGATTTTTTCTCTGATTCCGGGAACTGATCACCCGGTCACAAATGCCGTTGGTAAGATTGAATTTGAAGACGAGCTCTACAACAAACTTGTTTTTTCGCCTGATATAAAAACTTTATATTCTTCCGATCATCCTGAAAGTGATGGTCCGCTAGTTTGGATCGGACCACATAATAAATCACGTGTCATTACTATAGTGCCCGGTCATTTTGGTTCAACATATTTTGATTATAGTTTTCGTGCACTGTTTTATAACTCAATTTATTGGGCAGCAAAAAAAGAATTCTTAATTAAACCTTACAACAAAGAAGGGAGTAAAATAATGCAAAAAGATTTTGATGCAATTAAAAACGTTATTGAAACAGCTTACATTGAAGGAATACACACGACGCAGGATGAAAAGACGATACGTAGTGGATTTCATCCGGATTTTGAAATGCTGGTATTAAAAGAAAATGAAATTCAAAAAGTCGATCTTCAAAAGTGGCTGCCAAGAGTTGAGCAATTAAAAAATGAGAATAAAGAACTATGGGAAAAAGTTACCAGCTATGATATGCTGGAAATTAGTGTAAAAGGAAATGCAGCATCTCTAAAATTTGATGTTTATAAAGGAGAAAAATTTTTCTCAACAGACTTTATGCTGCTCTATAAGTTTAATGAGGGGTGGAAAATTGTCTCAAAGATATTCACATTCTAATTCATTAGTCAAAATTAAGGAGGATAAAAATGGAAAGATTTCTTTATTTAATCGGGGCTTGTATGCTAACGGCTTCCGGCTGTACAAATTCTGATGAGAACCTTAGCAGGAAAGAAAAAGAAGCAATAGAAGAAGCAGTTACAAAGCGGGTTGAAGAATATGTCAACTCGATGCTGAACCTTGACATTGAAAAGATGTTGAGCTTTTGGGCGAACTCGGAAAATTTTGTGAAAACCGGGGATGGATCCATAGTAGTTGGATATGAGAAATTTGCAGCCCAGCAGAGAGAAAAGATGTCGACAATAACATCTGTAAATTATGTGAATGTTACAAATTCTCACACATATGTTCTCGCTCATGACGCTGCTTCATTCAGCTTTGAATTTGAATGGAGTATGACTGATAATTCCGATAAAGAAATGAAAGCAAAAGGATCGTGGACGTATGTATTTAAAAAGTTCGGTAACGAATGGAAGG
>JASFSF010000223.1:0-4945 GCA_050114555.1 Ignavibacteria bacterium | reverse complement strand
CAATCGCAGTTGTTCCATTTGCAGGATGATTGCCACCACTAGCCATATCTTCAAAATCTACAGCAATAACATTGTCACTACCTCTAATTCCTAAGAAATAATTCATATCCCGGTTATCACCATCGGCTTCACCACGACCTTTTGTAATAAGCGGAATGGCATCGATTCCACCTGATCCTGAACTTGCTGTTAACCCATCCCCTGTTTTTTTAAACCAGCACTCCAGTGTAAATGTGGTAACACCTAATCCTGTTGTTATTCCAACTGCTGGTCCAAATGTTACATAATCATTCGTTCCATCAAATTGAAGTGCATTGTTAACAGCCGCGGGTGTGGTTGTATTAACAACATTAGAGGGATCAGAATTACCCCAATCATTCTTTGCTATAATACGATACCAGTAATCTGTTAATTCACTAACTGTATTATCAGTGTAAGTTGTCACATCTGCTGTAACGTTTCCAATATTTGTAAACGGTCCACTACTGCCTGCGGTTGAACGTTCAATATCAAAACTTGTCTCATCGCTTGAGTTATCTGTCCAGCTTAATCTTACAATCTCTGCTGTATTTATGGTCACTGTTAATGCAGTTGGTGCCTCCGGTGCTGTAAATGCGATGTCAAATGGTGCACCAAAGGTCCAGAGTGGTCCATTGGTTAAAGTTCCATCTACCACTGGCGCGTAAACAACAGAATTTGTAGCGATTATTCCGCTTCCATCATTCAATCCCCATCGACCTATCAAGCCGGTACCTGAAGTTAATTCTAAATTAATGTTGTCTTGAATTTGTTGTTGTGTTCTGGCAACGTTCCATATTCGTGGTTCATCCATTACTCCAGCAAAAAATCCATCAGCAGTCCCTCCAGAATTCATAGCTGTACCCAAACCAGCGTGTTGGACACTTAAATACTGAGGGAAACGTGTTCCTGCCTCAATGACCGTATCTTTCTCAAGAACGCCGTTAAGATACAATCGCCACCGACGATTCGGTGCGTCATACGTAACCGCCGCGTGATACCATACATTGTTTACTATTGGTGTTACTCCACCTACAGGATGATTTCTACCCGGATCGGTGGTACCAGTACCCTCTTCAAAATCGGCAACCAAAACATTTGCTGCAAAAGGATACCCGCTAGTTGGAGCATTGATACCTAAGAAGTAGTTTGCATCCTCTGTCGTGCCATCGGCTTGACCTCTTCCCTTCGTTATCAGGGGAATAGCTTTGATACCACCAGTTGAACCAGTTCCACCGGTAGTAGTTACTAATCCTGTGCCGGTTCTTTTGAACCAGCATTCAAGTGTGAAACTTTGGGCCCCAAGAGTATTTGTTGCAGCACCAAATGTCACGTAATCATTGGAACCGTCAAACAGGAGAGCTGAAAGTTCTATAGGAAATGATAGCCCAGTTACCCACTGTGGTCCATTCCCAACAGAACCTCCATTATGCAAAGTTCCATCTACTACGGGAGCGTAAACAACAGAATTTACAGCAGTTGTTCCACTTCCTTCATTCAATCCCCAGCGACCAATAAGACCAGCAGCACTTTCAATTTCCGAATTCATTGAACCTGAAATTTCACCCTGCGTTCGTGCATAATTCCATATTCGTATTTCATCCATAATTCCTTCAAAGTGACCTGAGGTCGCTCCGACAGACGTCATTGCGGTACCAAGTCCAGCGTGTTGGATACCGTCTAATCGCGGTGTTGCGTTTGCAGTTAATGTTGCCTCCAAATTACCATTTAAATATAGCTTCCATGTTGCTCCATCATATGTTGCTGCCACATGATACCAAACATCATTCGCAATTATTGTTGTCCCAGCTACCGGATGATTTAGTCCGGATGCCACATCTTCAAAATCTGCCGCAATAACATTATCGCTAGCTCTAATTCCTAAGAAATAATTCATATCACGGTTATCGCCATCAGCTTCGCCGCGACCTTTAGTTATTAATGGTATAGCTGATATTCCTCCTGTTCCAGTAGAAGCTGGAGTCCCTGTACCTGTTTTTTTAAACCATGTTTCAAGAGTAAAAATTGAAAATCCTAAGTTTGGTGTTGCTGTTGATGTATTATTAACACCATTCCCAAAGCCTTCATTTAATCCCCAACGTCCAAGAAGACCAGAAGCACTTTTAATCTCCGAATTCATTGAACCTGAAATTTCACCCTGCGTTCGTGCATAATTCCATATTCGTGCTTCATCCAATATTCCATCAAAATATCCATGAGGCGTTCCGTTTGTTTCTATCATTGTGGCTAATGAAGCATGTTGGATACTTTCGAAATCAGGGTATCTATTGGTTAAAGAAAGACTATTCTCATAAATTCCATTAAGATATAGTGTTAGTGTTGCTGCTCCTGTACTTTCATTATAGTCAAAAGTCAGAGCAACATGATACCAAACACCTGTTGTAATGCTAGTAACTCCGTACAATGGATGATTAAGACCAATTTGTGTTGACCCAAATCCTTCTTCAAAATCTGCAGCAAGTAAATTTGTAGAAGCCTGGATACCTAGAATATAATTAGCATTATAGTAACGTCCTTCAGCTTCTGGAGCGCCTTTAGAAATTAATGGGATCATATCGGAGATTCCACTACCCCCTGTTATATTGCTCACACCAGGACCTGTGCGTTTAAACCAAGTCTCGACAGTAAAGTTTTTTGAATTTAATCCTTGGGCAACTCCAAATGTTACATATTGGTTTGTTCCATCAAATTGTAATGAATAATTATTTGTAGGTGGTGGCGCAATCCCTGTTTCTGTATCCCAAGTAGGAGAGTTTATTAGTACACCATTAGGACCAACTGGACTACCAAATGTCACATAATCATTTGAGCCATCAAACTGCAGTGCATTTTGTGAAAAAGTTTTTTGTGTTGTAAGTAGTAGGAAAGATAAAAGAATAGTTGCAAAGACTACAAGCCTTTGCGGTTTGTAAAGTTCAAACATATTGCCCTCCCCTCTTGAAGAAAACTTACCTTCGAAAATTTTCTTCTAAGAGATAATCTAAGTTATGATTACAAGCCTAAGTGTATTATGTTACTGGTTATGAACTTATTTATGTTTTTAGGGGGGGGGTGCAACGTAACAACTGATAATTAAATATGAGGAATTTTTCCCTCTCCTAAAATTCTAATCAATTGTTTTATGCCTCAATAATTAGCAATTAAAAAGTGAGGACTTATATGTAACTTACGTCTAATTTTGATACAAAACTATCAATAATTGGTGATTATTAACTGATTTGGTCTTAATTACTCTGAGATATGTCCCATATTAAGATTAGCGTTTGATCCAGAAGTAAACTTATTTAAGTTTGAATGGTATCGGATTGAAGCTTGCGGTATATTATTTTTTACGAGAAGTAATAATACAGGTTATTAATTTTTTACATTATGATGTGTAATTAGTTGTCTATCGAATAGTCCAACAAGATTAGAAACATCTTTCATTAAATTGCTAAAATCTTCAAAGCAAATCGATTGTCCACCGTCAGAGAGAGCTTTTAAAGGTTCAGGATGAACTTCAACAATTAATCCGTCAGCACCTGCTGCAATTGCTGCTTTCCCGGCTGATGAAACAAGACTGCTTCTGCCTGAACTGTGAGACGGATCGACTATAACCGGGAGGTGTGTCAATTCTTTCAGTGCGGGAATTGCTAAAACATCGAATGTATATCTTGTATAGGTTTCAAAAGTTCTGATACCTCTTTCACACAGAATCAAATTTTCGTTGCCGTTTGAAAGGATATATTCTGCAGCAAATAAAAATTCTTCCAGTGTAGAACTCATTCCTCTTTTAAGAATAACCGGTTTATCAATCTTACCAACATCTTTAAGAAGCTCATAATTATCCATATTGCGTGAGCCAATTCTAACCAAATCAGTGTAATTATATAGGACTTCAAGGTGTTCTCTTGATAAAACTTCCGATTCAATAAGCAAGCTCGTTTCAGATTTGACTGCCTTAATTATATTAACACCTTCTTCACCATAGCCCTGAAAGCTGTAGGGCGACGTGCGCGGCTTAAAAAGTGAACTCCGGAAAACAGCAGCCCCACACTCCTCAACCAATTTTGCTGTTTGTAATGCCATTTCTTCATTCTCAATTGCGCAAGGTCCTGCAATTATAACACAATGGCCTTCTCCGAAAATTACATCCTTACATTTTACAAGTGTATTATGACTGTCAGTTTGTTTTTTAACTTTTGTATTTTCTAGCGACTGCATAAGGTATCTCACAATTCTTAACTAGTTGTTCTTAATAATTGTTACTGCATCAACTTCAATCTCAAATAGCAGTTCTTCTCTGCATATATCTGATTGAATTATTGATAGAGGAAGTTTCTTCAACTCATTCTCTGCACAAAACATTTCGAAATATTTTGTATCTGATTTATGTTTAACATAAACGATTCCCCTTGTTATATTCTCCCATGTCATCTCCCGTGATTCCAATATGCCATTAACAACTTTCATTGTTAATTCAATTTGTTTACGAATACTACCAACGTGGGCAGTTTCGCCTTCGGGTGTTATACTTGCTGTACCGGAAACCATCAGGTGACGATAGCCCGGATGATTGGTTTCTACTGCCCGGCTAAAAGAGCTTTTATAATCGGGTGCAGGACACTGAAGAGGCGACTCGATGGCTTCAGTTTGAACCAGGTTTTTTTTGCCTTTAAGCGCATAACCCCCGCACTGTAACGAGCTGCCTTTTAAATTAGCAGCACCTATGCCGGTACTTGCCGGAATCAATTTTTTAAAAATACCTTTTTCAGTAAAGTAATTATTTCTAACTAAATTAAAATCTTCATACCAGGTTAGTAAGTCATTAAGATAAAACCAAGTTCTAACGACATCATAGATATTCATATCGACTTTTTTCAGGTAAGATTCAATTTTCTCTAACAACTTATTTGATTGCTGGACA
>JASFSF010000222.1:0-4953 GCA_050114555.1 Ignavibacteria bacterium | reverse complement strand
AACTGCCTGACCAAGTAACATTCCAATACCTGCTAATCCGAATCCATATTGCCAGCCGTAAACTTCACCGATATAACCTACAATCAGAGGTGAAGTTGCAGCTCCGATATTAATTCCGATATAAAAAATCATAAAACCGCTGTCACGACGGCTGTCACCTTGTTTATACAATCCGCCAACCATTGTTGATATGTTGGGTTTCAGACAGCCTACGCCTAAAACAAGCAGAATTATTCCTGCATAAAATGTTTGAATGCTTTGCATTGCTAAAGTAAACTGACCGGCCGCTATCAATAATCCGCCTATGAAGACTGTTTTCTTTTGCCCCAGTACTTTGTCGGCTAATATGCCACCGGGGATGGATAAAAAATAAACCAGCATTAAATACCATCCGTATAAGATATATGCATCTGTATCAGACCAGCCTAACCCCGGATTTCTTCCGATAGTTTCAGCAGTCAGATAAAGAACAAGAATGGCGCGCATTCCATAGAAGCTAAATCGCTCCCACATTTCCGTAAAGAATAAAATTGCTAAGCCTTTGGGGTGTCTGTTTCCCATAATGATTCCGTTTTTGAAGTGAGTATAAGTGTATTAAGTAAATTTAGTAATAAGAATTGATAAGTTGCTAAAAAATTTAGGGAGATATTGAGTGTTTTGTATTTTGATGAAATATTTTAATCTACCGAATAGACATGGACTAGTATTTAATTTTCTTAAAGTGCAGGGTAAATCCATTGTCATCGGAGCCAACTTGAACATCCATTTTGTCTTCAGCAGGGAAAGAGTATACTATTCTTTTAGGAAAGTCATGATCTTTGTTTTCGAATACAAGAGTTGAGTCGTTGCTTTCAGTTAGCTTGAATGGAACAGGAAGATTGTTATGACCGACTTTAGCGATGTAAAAAATCTCACCCAGCATTTCTACCAGCCTTAATGATTCTGTTATTTCCTCTAAATCATCTGTTTTATTAATAGTTTTACCATAGCCCTCGAAAGTTCCTTCGCTTATTTTTTCCCAGTACTCAATGATGACAGATGAATTTTTCTCGGAATGCCATCCACCTGTAAATTTATCAAAGTTAAACTCACTTCTATTAAAGGTGTTCTGTGAGTATGTTGTGTTTAAAAAGACAAATAATAGTAACAAATAATAATTGATGTTCATCTCGTCTCTTTCTTACATTATTTTTACATGTAGAAGATAGTTATTTTTAACGATGTTACAAGCTTAACTTACTCACATGAATCTAAAACAAAAACTAGATTACCATTATAAAGCCTTTGACAGAAGCAGCATAGAACCGGATCCACTTCAGTTCCTGTATAAATTTACAAATGAGAACGACATTGAAGCAATGGGATTAATAGCTTCAATATTTGCTTATGGAAATGTGAAGCAGATCATTAATACATTAAACAATTTTTTGAAACTAGCTAATGGAAATCCACACAAATTTTTATCTAACTACAATTATAATGTCAAGAATTATTTGTCGCACAGGTTCTACACTAAACAGGATGTTAGCGATCTGTTTACTTCGCTGCGAAATACTTTTAAGCAATTTGATTCTATTAAGGAATTATTTTATAAATGCTATGAATTGAATAATACAGATGTGAAAGGATCGATATCATGTTTCTCCCATCATTTTTTGAATGAAATCAAAGTCCGAAGAGGTTATCTATCAAGAGGTATAAAGTTTATGTTTCCACTTCCCGAGAAAGGAAGTGCCTGTAAAAGAATGAATCTGTTATTAAGATGGATGGTACGTAAAGATGAACTTGATTTTGGTATATGGAGTAAAGTTCCGACTTCAGATTTAATCATCCCTGTCGATACACATGTTGCCAGAATATCCATACATCTTGGTTTAACATCACGAAAAAATCCTGATTGGAAAATGGCTGAGGAGATAACTGGTAATCTTATAAAGTTTGATTCGGATGATCCGCTAAAATATGATTTTGCCCTCTGTCATATTGGAATGAGAAAACTGAAGTTTTAATTTTTACTGCGTTATAATGAGACACATATCGACCATTGTTATTGATAACAATTATTAAGGTTAATACAATGTGCTTGATTTTATCAGAATATTATACATAATTAAGTAGTGCCTTGGCTCAATTGAGCTAAGTGTTAATATCTTTTAATAAAAATTATTTATAACTTGAAACTATTAATCTCAACAATGTTTATGCTGAATAGTAAAATTGTTAACACTGTAGTTATTCTGATACTCTTAATTGTTGGCCCGTCTATAAATGCCCAAACTTTCGGATTCGGATGCCTTGGATTTTTCGGGGGGTATGGAGGATATACTTATCAATCGCTTGATGCAAGCGGTTTAAACACTTTTGTAATGAATTTTAATGAAACTCATTCAACTGCACTTGAATCCCCATTAGAGGAATATTCGGATATATTCGGGTATCGTGTGGGAATAAATTTCTTCAGAGCAAATTGGCAAGCCGGTTTGGTTATAACGCTTAAAGGTTATTATCAATCTTTACTACAGAGCAGAGAAACAGTGCTGGTTGATGCAACGCTGGGAAACATTAATAAGGAATACGAACTTGCCTTGAAAAACTGGGCAGTCGGCATTGATGTGGGTTTTAATATTACGAGCTTCTTAAGCTGGAAAATTTTTGACGTAGCAATTCATTTTAACAATGTATCTTTAACCAATACTTCAGATACACAAAACGGAACTGAAGTTACAAAATATAAAAGCGATCCGGGCTTAATTGGTTACAGTGTGGGTACGGGAGTGATAATTTCAATAATTCGAGATTATGTCAGCATAGAAGGTTTGGCAGGTTATACTTTTTTACGTGTTGAGGATTTAAAAACAGATGAGGGAAGACTTTTTTTAGAAGATCCTCCGGATAATGTCGATCTCCCGGCTGCCCATGGTAATTTTATAGAGTCAGGCGGATTCACTGCTGAAGTTCAGCTTAATGTAGGATTCCCTCTTTAATTTCGTACATCAAAAAACAATTCAAAAATAACAATGGAAAAACAAACAAGATTGGACAAAGCATCCATTACTGCTATCAGAGATTGTATGGCAACTAAGAAAAATGAAAGTGTACTTGTCATTACAGATGAAAATAAAAAAGAAATCGGATATTCATTATATAAGAATGCTCTGCGACTTGGACACAGAGCATTATTCCTGGAAATGAAAGCAGGGAAGATAAATGGTGAAGAACCGCCGGAACAGGTGGCAGAATTAATGTTAAATAACGATGTGGTTTTCATACCTACAACAAAATCGTTAACTCATACCGATGCCCGAAGAGCAGCATCGGCTAAAGGTGTTCGGGTGGCAACATTCCCGGGTATAACAAAAGAAGTTATGATCCGTGGAATGAATGCAGACTATAAATCTATTGCCAAACGATCGATTAAACTTAAAAAGATTCTTGAAACCGGTAAACATATAAGAGTAACTGCACCTGCCGGAACAGACATAGAATTTGAGATCGGTGGAAGAACTGCAATTGCCAGCAAAGGTCTCTTCCATAAAAAAGGTGAAAGCGGAAACCTTCCTACCGGCGAAACATTTTTAGCTCCGGTTGAAGGAACATCGAATGGTGTATTTGTTGTTGACGGATCGATGGCTGGTTTGGGTTTGATTGGAAATGTGAATATAAAAATTGAAGTATCAAAAGGATTCGCTACGAAAATTACGGGCGGAAAAGCAGCAAAAAGATTGACGGAGATGCTTGATAAAGTTGGAAAAGGTGCACGTAATATTGCTGAATTCGGTATTGGAACAAATGACAGTGCAAAGCTAAGCGGAATTTTGCTTGAGGATGAAAAGGTGATGGGAACTGTTCATATAGCTGTAGGGAACAATATTACAATGGGCGGCACATATAACGTTCCGATTCATCTTGACGGCATTATTAAAAAACCGACTGTCTGGATGGATGAAAAACTGCTGATGAAAAATGGCAAGCTTTTGGTCGCATAATGAAAATAATTCGCGCATTAGCGGCCCAAATTGGACAATTCTCATATAAATTAATACTTTATCTTTGAAACGATTTTGAATAAATTACATCATACGTTAAGAAACAACATAAGATAAGAAGATTAGGACATGAGCGTACTACCGGTAACGATGATAGGTGATAAAATTCTCCGGAAGAAAGTGGAGAAAGTAGAAGATATCGATAATGATGCAATCGAATTGATTGCAGATATGTGGGAAACGATGAAAAACGCAAACGGTGTTGGTTTGGCTGCTAACCAGGTCGGAGCCGATAAAAAGATTTTTATTGTTGATCTCTCGGACATGGAAAAGTATGAGGATACCAAGCCAACCGTGTTTATCAATCCTGAGATCGTTGAATATTCCGATGAAACAAGTGTAATTGATGAAGGTTGCTTGAGTATTCCTGATATCAGGGCGAATGTAGAGAGACCAAAAAAGATTACTATCAGATACTTCGATACAGATATGAATGAGAAAGTAATTGATGCTGACGAGCTTATGGCAAGGGTTATTCAGCATGAATATGATCATTTACTCGGGGTGCTTTTTACAGACCTTGTTGACGATGAAACAAAAAAGAAACTTAAAAAGCCGCTGCAAAATATTAAGAAAAGGAAGATAGAAGTTTCATACCCGATAAGTGAAAACATCGATTATCAATTAGCGGGGTAATATCCGGTTATGAACATTATCTTTATGGGAACCCCGGATTTTGCAATTCCATCACTTAAAAAACTAACCGAAAGTAAACACAAAATAGTTGCTGTAGTTGCAGCACCTGATAAACAGCGGGGAAGAGGAAGAAAATTTTCCTTTACGCCCGTAAAGCAATTTGCCGTTGATAATGATATCCCGGTTCTTCAACCGGAGAATTTAAAAGATAACAGTGAGTTTGTTGATGCGCTGAAAAATTTTAATGCCGATCTTTTTGTGGTGGTTGCTT
>JASFSF010000221.1:0-4953 GCA_050114555.1 Ignavibacteria bacterium | reverse complement strand
GGAATACGAACAATACTACCCCAAGATATTTTCCGATTAGAAGTTGTGGCCGGGAGATAGGTTTTGATAATAGGAGATCTATGTTTCCCTTTTCGAGCATTACCGGAACAAAACTGGCACTGGAAAAAATAGCCAGAAGTAAACCAAGTGAAGCCATTGGATTTACTATGAGCAGCTCTAATGAACTGACTAATTCTTTAACCAATATTTCGTTGCCAGACTTGTTACCGATTGAAGTTAAGGTTTCAAGATCTACAAACAGCATAATGAGCAAAGTGCAGAACAACACAAATAAAATAACCGAGCCAATAAAGATAAATACTTTTCTCGCAAGAGCTTCTCTTATGGTAAACTGTATTATCATCAATATATTTTTCATTGCGCTTCCCCTTTCTCTTCTTCATTTATAAGAGAAATGAACATCTCCTCCAGCGTGTTCTTTTGTAAGACGATCTCATTAATCAAAATCTCATCTCTCCTTAATTTATCAACAAGTTGATTCATACTTTGAATATCATCAACTTTAACAGCGTAAGATCTATCCGTCGATTTATTTATCAATACATTTTCGCTACTGTATTTTTCCAAATCGTCGTCAGAATTTACCACAGTTAATGTGTATTCCTCTTTCTTTTCAGTTAATTCTCTAACTGTTCCTTCTCTAAGTAATTTGCCCTTATTTAAAATCCCAACCCTATCCGTTATTTTTTCAACTTCGGAAAGAAGATGGCTGTTGAGGAAAATAGTTTTTGATCTTTCTTTTAACTCCAGCAGGATATCCCTAATTTCTTTCCTGCCTATAGGATCCACCCCATCGGTTGGTTCATCAAGAAAAATTAATTCAGGATCATTTATCAGGGTTTGGGCAAGACCAAGTCTTTGCATCATCCCTTTAGAGTAAGTTTTAATTTTTGATTTTTTCCATTTGGTTAATTTTACAAGTTCAAGCAGCTCATCAATTCTCTTTGATAAGACTGAACCTTCCATTCCGCTGAGTTTGCCGAAAAAGTTCAAAACTTCTCCACCCGTTAGATAAGGTGGATATTTATGATTTTCAGGCAGGTAGCCTATTCTTTTCTTCAATTTGTAGTCGCCAATATCCTCACCAAGCAATTTGCCTGAGCCAAAGGTTGGAAAGATGATCTGAAGCAACAGCTTTACAAGTGTTGTTTTACCGGCGCCGTTAGGGCCCAGAAGTCCGAATATTGTTCCATCATTAATTACAAGATCTAAATTTATAAGAGCATTCACCTTTTTTTTGCCAAAAGAAGATGAATATTCTTTAGACAATGATCTGGTTTCAATAGCTATCATTAAATGTTCTTTCAGTCTTGGTTAATACAAAAAATGTTGATTCTTGATATCGCCCTACAAACAGGCTTAAAAAATTATTAATTAAAATTCTATTATTTTAAAGCGTTATCAAAAACAGTAATAAACTTAAGTCCATCGGAGATTATATCCAATATTCAGCTCTGTGCATTTATCACATTATCGTTCCAAGTAATGCAGGATTTAACTAAAGAATTAAATAAATATTTCGGTCATACCAGCTTCCGTTTCGGACAGGATGAGATTATCTCAGCGATTTTAGGAGGTGAACAGGTTATAGCCGTATTACCCACCGGTGCAGGTAAATCTCTGTGTTACCAGCTTCCTGTTCTTATTTCTGATAATTTTTCTATCGTGATATCACCCCTTATTGCATTAATGAAGGACCAGGTAGATAACCTGAACAGGGAAAATGAAACTGCAGCATTCATAAACAGCACTATGAGTTCAATCGAGATGGATGATGTGCTTCAAAAAATTTCGTATGGCGATATCAAACTTTTGTATGTAGCACCGGAAAGACTGGACAATAAAACTTTTGCAGATAAAATATTAAAGTTAAATCCAAATTTTCTTTTTGTGGATGAAGCCCATTGCATAAGTGAATGGGGACACAATTTCAGACCGAGTTACACCAGGATTCGGGAGTTCATTGAATATTGCTCAATTAAAAAAGTTTCAGCATTTACTGCTACAGCAACACCTGAGGTAGTTAAAGATATTGGAGTTCAATTAGGATTTAGAGATCCCCGACTATTTGTAAAAGGATTTGAGCGTGAGAACCTGCATTTAAATGTCCATACCGACACTAAAAAAAATGAAAAAACATTTGAACTGCTATCGATCACTGACGGTCCGGCTATAATCTACACTGCCTCACGAAAGAGCGCCGAAGAGATTTCAGAATATCTTTCCCTGAAAGGAATATCTTGCGGATACTATCATGCCGGGATGAATCCTATTATCAGAAAGAAAGTGCAGGAAGATTTTATTACTAATAAGCTGCGTGTTATTTGTGCTACGAATGCATTCGGTATGGGAATTGATAAAAAAGATATCCGGCTCATCATCCATTATAACATACCTGCATCAATTGAGAGCTATTACCAGGAGATAGGTCGTGCAGGAAGGGATAACGAAGAAGCTTATATACATCTGTTTTTCGAAGAGAATGATATCAACATTCAAAACTATTTTATTTCAAGTTCACATCCCACAAAAGAATTGATACAAAAAATATATTCAGCTATATGCGATTTTAACCAGGTGGCTTTAGACTCTATGCCAACAACAGATTTAATTATAGATGAAAGTTACATTTCGAACCATACCGGCATTAAGGTTACTAAAGGCTTACTGCATTCAACATTGAAATTTTTAGAAAACTCAGGATATATGCGGCTTGTATCAGAATTTGAGAAAAAGGATACGATACAATTCCTGATGAACAAAAATAATATTGAAGAGTTTGTAAGAAATACTTCTAATAATGAACTAAAAAATTGTGTCCTGATATTATTGAGAGAATTCGGCAGTGAACTATTTTCAAAGCAGAAACAAATTTCTCTCGGTAAAATTTCCGAAATAATCAGTATTTCTGTAGAATCATTTAAGTCAGCTTTAATCACGCTGGATAATCTTGGTATAATTTCCTATTTGCCATCTGTTAAAGAAGATTCTGTTGCCTTAACCACACCTCGAGTTGAAAAGGAAAGGTTGCAGCTTAATTTTAAAAAGATTAATGAAAGCTATTTAAGCTCAAGGGGAAAACTTGACAGAATGATAGACTATGTTTTTACCAATGACTGCAGATTCAAATATATACTTGGATATTTCGGAGAAGACGTAACAGAATATAAGTGTGGAAAATGTGATCGTTGTATCGTAAGTAATAAATTATCCGATTCTACGGTCGAGTATCTATCGGAAATTATCTTAAATACTCTCGCAGAAGCTGAAAGCTCATTACCGGAAAATTCACTGGTTAAAATAATTCGGGGAGAATCAGAAAAGGAAAGTTTTACCAGCTTTAGAAATTTTGGGACTGCATCAAATTATGATAAAAATGAATTAAAAATTATTATACAGCATCTCTCAGCTAAGAAACAGATTGCTATCTCCCTGGGGAAAAAAAGACATCTGGAATTAACTCGTTCAATTAGGGAAAAAATTAATAAAGCTGATAATAAACTCGTCGAAGAGAACGATTACGAAAAGGATCTTGATCTTTTTCACCAGCTAAGGCAAATACGAAAATCTGCATCCGAAAAATTTTTGCAAACTGCTTACCTGCTATGTCCTGACACAGTTCTAAGTGAGGTTGCGAAGAAAAAACCGAAATCGCGAAGTGAACTTTTAAGTATAGAAGGTTTCAATACACGGATGTTCAATAAAATTGGGAATGATTTTCTTGAAGTAATTGAAAAATATTCAAATGCTGATAAACAGAAGGCAAAAAAATCCAGCATTCCTCAAAATATAAAAAGCACATATGAATTGATGCTCAAGGGATATAGTCTGAAAGAGATTATTGAATTAAGGAAATTAACTGAGCCTGTAATTTCAATGCAGATAGAATCAATACTGGAATTTTCCCCGGACAGTGATATAAGTAATCTGTTTGATAGCGAAGTAATTTTTGCTATTGAGAAAGAAATTGGGAAAGGATTTACTTCTTTAAAAGATTTAAAAGAAAGACTTCCCGGCAACATCACATACGGTCAGATTAGAATAGTTGTCGCCAGGAACAAATCTACTCTTCATTCTTAGCTTTTAATTTTTCAACATACTTAAGTGCTTTGTTAAAAAATTCTTCCCATCTTTCCGTCGATTCATTATAATAGTCAATAGTATTTCTGTACACTAAATCTGAAGTATTGTATTTGTTCAGGATAACATTCTTCACTGAATCAACACTTACAGATTCTCCTGATAATGTATCCTGTGCTACAAGAAGATCCACATAGATTTCAATTAACTTATCTTCAGGAAGAATTTCTTTCTCAGAACAAGAAATGCAGACTAAAACTAAAATTATCGCAGCTATTAAATATTTTATCTGTTTCAATTTTAAATGGGATTGAGCAAATCTATCAACGACATTGATAAAATTCCATCTAAGAGATTTAATGATACACTTAGACATTAACTCATTTTCTTACTGGCCTCGAAAAGAATTTTCTTTTCCTTTTCAGACAAGTTTTGATAACCGGACTGACTTATTTTATCAAGTATCCTGTCAATTTCCTCCTGAGAAACCGGTTCCTCTTTTTTATCATTAATATCATAGTAATTGGCGTCCTCCACATTCGCGTCTTTCTTCTTGAATCTATCTGTTATATCACTAAACGGATTCGTGAAACTACTTCTGTTAGAACCTGATCTCAGATTCATCAAAGTGCGTTTAAACGGAGCATCAATGTTTTTGTCAATCATGATGAAGAGGAAACCAGAAATTATACCTCCAATGTGAGCCAAACGTGCGATACTCCCTGCCGGATTGAATAATAAGAATTCAAGAATTATGAAGAATCCTATTAAATATTTTGCTTTTATAGGAAAGAGAAACCAAAGATATATATACCTGTCCGGGAATAATAAGGCAAAGGCAATCAGGAGACC
>JASFSF010000220.1:0-4954 GCA_050114555.1 Ignavibacteria bacterium | reverse complement strand
GGAAGGTTGTACATTCTACAGGATCACATCTCAAAGGTTGATATTTTACTCTAATCATCCGTTTTCACAATATCATCTTCTCTCCACAACAAATATCTTGGCCCGATAATAATCGGGCTAAGATACTAATAATAGGATTCTCGCCAGATTAACAATTCAATTCTCTTACATTCAAATTTTGAATAAACCGAATTAAATCCAGAGTTGAATCAGTTTAAAAAATTGATATTGTTGTTTAATACAGTTATCATAAAACTCATCCATAGAAATACTTATTAATTATTCGGAGTAGAAATGTTTGAACTGGAAGTTGGAAGGATTTTACATATCCTTGGTGTTGTATTATGGATAGGAGGCGTTGCTATGGTTACAACAGTAATCCTGCCTGCTATAAAAAAATTAAAAACACCTTCTGAAAGAGTGGAGTTTTTTGAATTAGTTGAGGGTAAATTCCAGAAACAAGCTTTGATAACAACACTTATTACAGGATTATCTGGATTTTATATGGTAATAAAACTCAATGCCTGGGCAAGATTTCTGGATGTAAGATTCTGGTGGATGTGGGCAATGGTGATAGTATGGTTTATATTTACCATGATGCTGTTTATACTGGAACCACTATTCTTAAAAAAGGAATTGATTGAAAAAGCAAAAGTTGACCCGGAAGGAACGTTCAGAAGAATCAGGAAGTTGCACTATGTTTTGCTTATTCTTAGTATCATTACAATTATTGGTGCTGTAGCAGGAAGCCACGGCTGGTTTTTCTTCTGATAAATCTTCTTAAATTATTCTTGTTAAAACTTCTATTTGTTAATAACACTTCCGGTATAGTTGTTTATGAATATACACCAATCCTCGATTATCACACTTAATCCAGGTCGCTTTGTTGAAGCTGTTGATTTTCTGATAAATAAAGATTCAATCTTTCATAATATTGTTGATACATACGGTATCCCAAAAGTAAATTACCGTAAACCAGGATTCGCCACATTTCTATATTTGATACTCGAACAACAGGTGTCTCTTGCATCCGCTGCAGCAGTTTATAGAAAACTATTCGCAGATTCAGGTAAAATCACACCCGAAATTTTTCTTTCATATACTGATAGAGAATTGAAAGCATTTGGATTCAGCAGACAAAAAACCGAATACTGCCGTTTAATTGCGCAAAGTGTAAAATCAGAAAAATTAAAGCTAAACTCGCTTGCAAAACTAGGCGATGATGAAGTGAGAAATATATTAATGCAAGAAAAAGGAATTGGGAAATGGACAGCTGATAATTATCTTTTATTTGCTTTAAGACGAGCTGATATCTGGCCAAGATATGACCTTGCATTAGTAAAAGCAGTTGTAGAGCTTAAGAGATTAAGAAAAACTCCCGATGAAAAGAGATTTGATAAAATCGCTGAGACGTGGAAACCATGGCGATCAGTTGCAGCACGTTTGCTATGGCATCATTATCTTAGTAAATAAATGTTATGAAGAATAATAATTCAAAAAGGATATTCCCCTTCTACGGATACGTTGGTGTTATGATGATTGTAATATTCTGGTATCTGAACTGGAATTTTGAGGGACTGCGAACACACATACTCTTTTTCCCATTATGGCTTGGCTATATCTTAACAGTAGATGCTATTACATTTTATCGAAAAGACACTTCAATCATAAAACAAAACTTAAAACTATTTATCCTCTTGTTCATAATTTCTGCTCCAGCCTGGTGGTTATTTGAATTGATCAATTTGCGTATCCAAAATTGGTTTTACGATGGGAAACAATTCTTTACCGACATTGAATATGCTCTTTTATGTACGCTGAGCTTTTCAACCGTTATGCCTGCGGTTTTTTGTACAGCGAAGCTTGTTGCAACCTTTAAATGGATAAATAAATTTCAAATAACAGTAAAAACAGAAAGAGAACCAAAACTAAATACAATTTTTTTAATCGGTATAGTTCTTTTGGCTCTTGCATTAATTCTGCCTGGTTACTTCTACTATTTTGAGTGGCTTGCGGTTTACCTGATAATCGAACCAATAAATTACCGGTCAAAAAATAACACACTTCTGAAATTCATTTTAAAAGGAGACTGGAGACCTGTTATTGCTCTATCAGTTGGTGCGTTGATTTGCGGATTCTTTTGGGAAATGTGGAATTATTATTCGTACCCGAAGTGGGTTTATAACACACCGATGGTAAATTTTCTGCACATCTTTGAAATGCCATTACTCGGTTATGTTGGTTATGTACCTTTTGCATGGGAATTATTTGCTCTCTTTAGTTTGATTTCAGGTTCTTTAATGCGATTTAATCCTCAAACATATAAATTGGAAATTAGGTCCTAGTAACCTATTATTAATAAATAAATTTATAGTATTAACTAAAGAAGAGAGTTTATTGTGGGAAAAGGAGATAAAAAATCGAAAAGAGGAAAAATCAATCGTGGAACTTTTGGCAAAAGGCGACCTAAGAAATCCGGTAAATACATTCCCGAACAGATATCTGAAGATAAATCCAAAAAGACTGAAGTAAAAGAAAAGGTTGAAGTAAGCGAAAAAATTGAAGAGAAGGAAGAAGTAAAAGAGAAAGTTCCGGAAGTAAAAACCGAAAAGAAAAAAACTACCAGAAAGAAAACGACTAAAAAAGCGACTAAAAAAGATAAAGATGAGGGGTAAGTTTTCCTCTAAAAGATTAGATTAAAAAAAACAATTTAAGGCTATTTGCTATTGGGGAAATAAAGATTCGCTGCCATCTTTAAATTTATTCTTTCCAAACCGCTTGTAAGCCAATTGTGTTGCTTCCCTTCCCCGTGGTGTCCGCTGTATAAATCCCTGCTGAATTAAAAACGGTTCGTAAACTTCTTCGATAGTCCCGGGATCTTCATTAACTGCAACCGCTAATGTGTTCAAACCAACCGGACCACCTCCATACTTTTCGATTATTGCCAAAATAATTTCTTTATCCATTTCATCCAGTCCGTAATCATCAACATCAAGTGCCGCTAATGCTTTATTTGCAATCTTTACATCAACTGATTTTTTATCATCAAAATCTGCAAAATCGCGTGTACGTTTTAGCAAGCGATTAGCAATTCGCGGTGTTCCCCTCGCCCGCTTTGCTATTTCATATGCAGCATTTGCATCAATGCTAATTGACAAAATTTTTGCCGATCGCTTCACGATTGCTCGCAGATGATCAGCATCATAGTAATCTAACCTGAATCTAATTCCAAACCTGTCCCTCAAAGGTGATGTTAACATTCCAGCCCTTGTAGTAGCGCCTACCAATGTATATTTAGGCAAGCTGATTTGAACCATTCGTGCATTTGGTCCTGTGTCAATCATAATGTCAAGCTTATAGTCTTCCATTGCTGAATAAAGATATTCTTCCACAACAGGGCTCAATCTGTGTATCTCATCAATAAATAAAACCGATCTATCCTCAAGGTTTGTAAGTATTCCTGCTAAATCTCCTGGTTTTTCAAGAACAGGCCCCGAAGTAATTTTCATTTTTACACCCATCTCGTTAGCAATTATATGTGCTAGTGTTGTTTTCCCCAGTCCCGGCGGTCCGGTTAAAAGTGTGTGATCTAAAGCCTCACTTCTTTTTTGCGTAGCTGAAATAAAGATGTTGAGGTTATCAGTAATTTTATCCTGTCCAACAAAATCATTAATCAGTTTTGGACGCAGAGTTTGCTCAAACTTTTTCTCTTCATCGGTTAAGTTAGGATTTGTTGATTCTGATTTTCGCATTCAACTATGAGTTATGTTATCGGCATAAATTTAATTAAATAATTGTTGTAAACCATCAGGTAACTAATTCTTTATTTTTTACTTTAAAATAATTAAGTGCAACAACCATTAGAGACATTAAAGTAAACATCGCCATCGCAGATAGAAACGACTCCCACCCTGTAAAACTATGAGAGAGAGATTTGTACAAACCAGGATTCCATGCACTTCCATAAAGAATCAAAAGATGAACTACGTATATCAATAAAGTATTTCTACCAAAGAGAATTACTATTCGTGGAATAGAATCAGCCCTTTGAGAAATGTAGGAAACTATTGCATTCAGAATCAACACAAACCCAACTCTAAAAAATATTACATTGGTTGATGCGGAGTTAACAGTTGAATCCGTTGATGAAAAATACCCTGCTATTTTAGAAATAATTATCAGCAACCCTCCCGCTACGAGCAACCAAATACTAAATTTAATTGATTTGAAAACCATTGGATTTTTTGCCAGGTAAGCGCCCAGGATGCCGCCGGCAATTACATATCCAGCCCAGGGGAAAAACGGAAACTGTGAGCCGGTTCCGGTATAAAAATATCCAGCAATGGGTCGGGGTAAATAACTAGTCCATTCAATTGTAAAAAAGTAAGGTGATACTAAAAAAATCAACAATGCTACAGAGGCAAAAACTATATTAGGATTAAGTTTTAATTTTTCTGTAAAATATAAAAGAAAGATCATTGTAAGCAATCCGAATCCAATTAACTGCAATACATCCACAGCAAAAAATACTCCCCATGAATATTCAGATACATTTGAGAAATCAACTATTTTCCAGGTCGGGTATCTCAATGTATATCCTATAAATATAAGCAGCAGTCCTCTCTTTATTCCTTTTATTACACGTGGATTATCTTTGAACGGCTTTTGTACTAACCTGAAAAGATAAGTGAAAACTGTTCCCGCAGTGAACATGAAAATAGGTGCAGTCATTCCACGCATAAAATGCCAAGTAGAATATATGAAGCTTTCGTTCGTTCTAAAATCGTCGGCAAGAAGTGTATCAATTGTATGCCCCTGAACCATCTGGAACACAGCAAATGCCCGCATTAAATCAATGAAGATTATTCTATGTTTTTTATCGGCTTCGAGCATATAAGTGATTCGAAAAATATCTATTTAAATTTACTAAAAGTACAATGAATAATTATCCATT
>JASFSF010000219.1:0-4987 GCA_050114555.1 Ignavibacteria bacterium | reverse complement strand
AATTTTACCCGCGTGGCAGAGAATCCTTTTGAAGATAGGGGTGACATTGAAACAGGTTCAACTGATGTTGACGATGATAATCTGCCTGAGCCAATTGAAAAATCGGAACAGAAGAGTTTACAATCTTTAGATAAATCGAGATTGTTTTCCAGGGGAGTACATTGGATTTTAGAAGAAGAAATCGGAACCAGTGAAAACAAAATTGATCTTGGATTTTCAGAAGCCCCGACAATAAATGGGAATTACGAAGTTTTGTTTTCTATTTTGCAGGATTATACCTCTAAATCATTTAATGTTATAATTACTTCGGAGAATGAGCTTCAGTCAATCAGGTTAAAAGATCTTCTGTGTGAATTCAAGCAAGAGCTTGCAGAATTGATCGATAGTGGAAAAATTAAAATTGAAACTCTCGCAATCAAAGAAGGATTTATTCATAACAAAAGTAAAATTCTACTTCTTTCCGATTACCAGATATTTAATAAGCCATATCGAACTAAGGTTCCAACCAGGAAGAAATATAAAAAATCTAAATCACGAGCTTTTGCATCAATTAAACGTGGGGATTTTATTGTCCATGAAGATTACGGCATTGGTAAGTATGCCGGTCTTGAAACTATTCAGATAGGTGAAACAAAACAGGAGTCGATGAAACTTCTTTATAAAGACGACGGTGTAGTCTATGTCAATTTGAATTATCTTATGCTTGTAAAAAGGTTTTCATCCAACGAGAACCTCACACCCACTCTTTCAAAACTCGGGACTAATGATTGGACAAACACAAAGAAAAAGACCAAAAGGAAAATTAAAGAGGCTGCCCGTGAGCTGATTGAACTTTACGCAAAACGTAAGGCGGCAAAGGGTTTTCAATTTGGCCCGGATACGGTTTGGCAGAAAGAACTTGAAGCCTCATTTATGTATGAAGATACACCTGACCAGGAGGCTGTTACCGAAAATGTTAAACGTGATATGGAAGAAATAAATCCAATGGACAGACTTGTTTGCGGTGATGTCGGATTCGGAAAAACAGAGATCGCAGTTCGGGCAACATTCAAATCTGTTCAGGATGGTAAGCAGACTGCTTTACTCGTCCCAACCACAATCCTTGCTGAGCAGCATTTCAATACATTCAAGGACCGGCTTGGGCAATTCCCTGTAAAAGTGGGTATTCTTTCACGTTTTCAAACAAAAAAAGAGCAAATTGCCACATTAAGAGAACTTGAAGAGGGAAAGGTTGATGTTGTAATTGGGACACATCGCCTGCTTTCTAAAGATATAAAATTCAAGGATCTTGGCCTTTTGATTATTGATGAAGAGCACCGGTTCGGAGTTACAGCAAAAGAGAAACTCCGATCAATGAAAGTGAATGTTGATACCCTTACATTGACAGCAACCCCTATTCCAAGAACATTAAATCTTTCCCTTCTCGGAGCACGGGATCTCTCAATCATTTCCACTCCGCCGCCAAACAGACAACCTATTATTACAAGCGTTTCAACATTCGATGTACTAAAAATTAAGGAGTGGATATACAATGAAATAAAAAGGGGCGGGCAGGTTTATTTTGTCCATGACAGAGTTCACTCAATTGATAAGTTATCTTCCTATCTTAACAAGCATATTCCAAAAATTAAAATAGGTATTGCACATGGTCAGATGAGACCGAGTCAGCTTGAAAATTTTATTCATGGTTTTCTAAATAAAAAATATGATGTTCTCCTTTCCACAAAAATTATTGAATCGGGCATTGACATACCAAATGTTAATACCATAATTGTTAACCGCGCAGATAAGTTCGGACTTGCCGAACTTCACCAGTTAAGAGGAAGAGTAGGAAGATCAAAAAGACAGGCTTATGCATATTTCATCGTTCCCTCGTTGAGCGGAATAACTAAAAAAGCTTTACGTCGTCTTCAGGCAATCGAAGAGTATACTGAAATTGGGGCGGGATTCAATCTATCTATGCGTGACCTTGAAATACGAGGCTCGGGTAACTTGCTGGGCAAAGAACAAACTGGTTTTATTAATGAAATTGGTTTTGATCTTTATTTGAAAATGATAGACCAGGCAGTTGAAGAACTAAAATATGAAGAATTTAAAGAAGTCTTTAAAACTCTGCCGAAACATGAAGAAAGAACCGAGACAACACTCGATACATATTTTGAAATTGGTATTCCCCTTACATACATGCCGGAACAGGTTGACAGGCTGAATTTCTATACTTCTTTCTACTCAATAAAAAGTATCGATGAACTTAACGATCTCAAAGACGAAATGACCGATCGCTTTGGCCCGATTCCAGATGTTGTTAAGAGACTGATTTTTGCTGCAACGCTCCGCTACTATGCTTCTTATGCTCTGTTTGAAAGAATAATAATGCAAAGCGAAAATGTTATTATCATTCTACCCAAGGGTGAAAATGAGGATTACTATAAATTCCGTTTTCCCGGGTTGATGAAATTCATTGTGAAACATTACAATAATGAAATAAAATTTGAACAGAAAAAAGGGCCTCCACCTGCAAGGCAGGAAATTATGAGGTTACTAATTAATAATAATTTTGAATCTCCCAATAAACTTCTGCATTATTTGGTTGAATTCACTACGCGGGTAAGCAACCTTATAGCAGAAACAAATTCTGAACCTAAGCAAGTAAATGAAACGATAAATTAAAATTACTAAAACATAAATTCCGATAACCTCTTTAGTATTAAGCAGTTACCAGCATTTCTGTTGATTTATCGTTGACTTTTTCTCTCGTTTAACGTCAATCGGAAATTTAGTGTCAACAAGACTTTGTCACTTCACTCAAATCCTACAATGCCTGTTTAACATTCATGGAATATTCACATATTAATTTATAACTTGTTTTCATACAATGAGTTACAAGCATTTTGCGTGTACATTATTTTTCCTCAATTCTATCCTGATTCATATTATTACTCAACTCCTGCAACTTCTTTCAAAGAAATTTAGTCTTATTCGGCATTATATTTTTGTTTGATTCATTATAATCGATAGGCTGGCTTACTCTTTACATTATTTCCACAATGTGTCTCGTGTAACAAAAATATTTTAGTGTTATTTCTATTTTAAATCTCTCGTTACAATTATTTGAGAGCACAATGAAAGAAGATAAAAACCGTGTTTGCCCGGTTGAACTTTCCAGATCACTTGACACTAAGATGAGACGATGGCTGCAGAATCCCAAGAAGATTCTCGCACCTTATGTTAAGGAGGGAATGAGAGTCCTTGATTTCGGATGCGGCCCTGGATTTTTTACAATTTGGATGGCTGAAGTTGTGGGTGAAAAAGGTAAAGTAATCGCAGCCGACCTGCAGTTAGGAATGCTTGAAAAACTAAGAGATAAAATATCCGGCACATCTCTCAGTGAAAGAATTCAAGCTGTTAAATGTGATAAGGACAATATAAACGTAAATGAGAAGGTTGATTTTATCCTTGCGTTCTATGTCGTTCATGAGGTGCCTGAAAAAGAGAACCTCTTTACTTCATTAAAGAACATATTGAACGATGATGGAAAGGTTTTAGTTGTAGAGCCTAAATTATTTCATGTAAGTAAAAAAGAATTTGCTTTGACAATAAGTAAAGCAGAAAAGGCTGGATTCAATTCATCTATTGGACCACGACTCGCATTCTGCCATTCTTCAATTCTACAGATTGGGGATAATTAAATATGAAAATTCTTGCAATCGAAAAAGAAAATCAGGGAATAAATCAGGATGAGTTTAAAAAGTATGCTGAAGAAGAAGCTGTTATTGTCTGGAAACTTTACAAAACTGAAAAGATAAGGGAAATATATTTCCGGGGAGATCAGGACAATGCAGTAATCATTCTTGAATGTGAAAATGTGAAAGAAGCTGAAGAAATCCTTGCCAGTCTGCCATTTGTAAAAAACAAACTGATTCATTTCGATTTTATCCCATTAAAGCCTTATCCTGGATTTGAAAGGTTATTCGGAAAAAACTAGGTTTCCTAGTATAAGTGGCGGAGATCACATTATTAGGCCAGGATCAAATTATTATTTGTAAATGAATGAACATTCATTTATATTCGCATTATGCGAGTTAAAGATGATTTCAAACGGGATGCATTATTCAAGGCAACTGTAAAGCTTGTAAATGAAATTGGCTTTGTTGCAAGCTCTGTTGCCAAGATTGCTAAAGAAGCAAATGTATCACCTGCTACAGTGTATATCCATTATAAAAATAAGGAGGACCTCCTGGTTTCAACTTATGTTGAGATTAAGCAAAACATGGGTAAAACAATGCTAAAGGATTTCAATGAAAAACTTCCTTTAAGAGACACTCTTCAAAGAATCTGGAAAAATGCTTTTAAGTATATTTCGGCCAATCCTCATTTTTTCCAGTATGCTGAACAGTTTTCAAACTCACCCTATGCTGATTTGGTTAACAAAGCTGAGGTGGATAAGCAATTTACGCCCATAATTCAGGCTGTACAAAAAGGTATAGACCAGAAGGTTATTAAAGATGTCCATATGGATTTGATCACTGCATTCATTTATTACCCGATATTGGTTTTAACCAATAAGCGGATAACCGATTCTGTTACAATTAATGATGAAACTATAGATACTGCATTTCAATTAGCTTGGGATGCCATAAAGCTGTAAAAATTTTTTAATAATTAATTAAATGAATATTCGTTTATATTATAAGAAAATAATGAAAATTTGTTCAATAATTCTACTTCTGCTGTCCGCAGTGATTCTGATTGTAGCTCAGTCTTGCTCATCGGCATCCTACAGCACGGAAGATATTCGACTAAGGAAAATAAACATGTCAATTACTTACACAGACGGAATATTTTTTAATAAAAACGGCTCCCTTGATATGAACTTTTTTAAGATGATTCCTTTGATGTGGGATTTTCTATTTACCGGGAACGACAGGAAACCGGATGTTGCACTGCCTGTAAAACAAGTGGACTTCCACCAAATCAATAATGCAAG
>JASFSF010000218.1:0-4990 GCA_050114555.1 Ignavibacteria bacterium | reverse complement strand
CATCATTTAAAATCTTGTTCAATCTTTCTAAAAAAACATGATGATAGCCCGTTATATGAGCAAGATTTTCCCTGATTGACCATTTGCCCGGCTCAGGAGATTTATTTAGTAAATCTACATCTACATCCTTAATTATTTTGGATATAGCCAGATGCTGACTTTTAAGTCTGTCTAATATTGATTCGTGCAGCAACATTGTAGTAAATAATATTTCAGATAATCTTAATAACGGATAATCGGATTATCTCTATATATTTTTATCAATATTAATTGATAATCATTCTGCAAGAAGTGCAATGCTAATAACTTTTCTTTCAAAAATTATTGCACGTTTTCCATTCGATACGGATTACGTACTCATTCATATCTGATCTTAACTAAAATATTCAGCGTAAAAATAATTAATTATTCGATAAATATTTTAAGTGAAGATATCTTAGAATTGATAACCGACAGAAAATTGTAATTCCTTTAAATCTACCGCATCAACAAACGGTTGTTCAGTATCTGTTACATAGGTACTGCTCATCAACGATTTGTGTTTATAAGCTATTCCAAGCTTGATCGGTAATGAAAAAAAATTGCCAGTTTCAATTGATATTGCGTATAAAAATCCAAATTTAGAATCAGATGTAATATTAACAAGTTCGCCTGAAGATAGCCCTTCACGCTCTGCACTGAATCTATCCACACTTAAACCTACACCAACATTAAGGGCAGCCAAATCAGAAATATTAACGATTGAAGGAATCCAAACTGAGAATTCATAGGATTGAAGAACTGAATTGCTTCTTACATTTTCCGGACCAAACTCAGGTGAATCAGCAAAGTATCCGTAAACGGGATAACCAAAATATTCTCTTTCATTTGAAGCATATAAAAATTCTGCTTTTAATCCCAGTTTCCAGATTGGCTGATAAATACTTATGCTGATTCCAACCGGATTGTTCAGCTCGTAATTGTTTGACCAAACTTTTGTCGGAGAGATACTCACCTGTTGGGCATTAAGATTTGTAATTAATAGTATCGAAAGGCAAAGAATAACGAATTTTATGTTTTGCATTAGAAGATCTCCCGCTACTTGTACGACCGTTAAAGAATTATTAAATGTTTACAAGAAATCTAAATATGTAATAAATCTTCGACAAGAGAAAATTTTATCACAAATAAATACAGTATATGTTTAATTAATCTCTCAGGTATTTGATCCTCCGAATACTTATGGACAGGTTATATTCATAAGGTTCGTATCCCAGCAATACCAGCTATCATCGACAAAGTGTGAAGCATCTTTCACTCTCCCGTCTTTAGTAGCTCTGTGCCACTCGATCTCGATTAAATTGTCCTCTGCCGAATTATATATATGATATCTTGTATTGAATTGAACATCGTTTGTGGTCTCTGAATAAATATAACTGCCGGCATTGGGATCACCGGAGACAATGTTTGTAAATTTAATATCAGCAGTGTTCTCCGAAGGATTACGATGCCATTCAATATAGAGAAAAGCTGCTGGATTAAGTGGATAACGGTTTAACGTCCATGTTCCCTCGGTAGCAGGTAGATTTGAAAAACCTTCGAACCATAGAAAGTCAGTATATTGTCCCTCTTTAGTGATGAACATTTGCCATTGTACACCATCAGTATTGCTTAATCCATAAAGTTTTACTGTATAATCAATGTCTCCTACACTCACCGGATATGCCCACAACCACGAGCCATCTTCCTGTTGAACCGGCTGGTGATTAAAGGACTCACCGAATGCGGCCACGGGTATAACCAAATCAAAAGCTAACTTGAGATTCCAATATGCAACATTTACAGCTGCCCATCCCCAATTACTTCTGTTAATTTCTGAATCATTTAATTCAGCAAGAGTTGTTGTATCCGGAAAATCAGCAAGAGAAATTGACATAGTGGATTGGGGTGGAAGTGTTGGAGGTGTCCCTTGGTCGGTGACAGGATCATTTTCTGTACAGGAGAAAGCAGATAATATTGTTACTGCAATGAAGACGAATGATACAACTTTAACAAGATTAAACTTATTCATATCTAACTCCTTGAATTTTCAAACTTTATGACGCAAGAATCGTTAATAATTTATAAAAATTCAATGTAGATTAAAATCTTATTATCCCTGCCAGTTGATAATTCATCAATATTTTCAGACGAGATTGAATGGAGTATTTGAATCCAATCCTATATAACTTCCGCTAAGTTCGAAATAAATTATTTTCCTATAATATTTATTTCGTACAGAATATAATCTTGTTAGTTCTTTCCTTATTATTGAATAACTTATTATCTATTTTTTGTATATGTATTTCACAGATATAATTAAGAAAGTTGAAGAAAATCCGTATTCAGCTTTTTTCTATACGCCTGCTTATTACAAAAAAAGTAAATCCTTTCTGTTATTAAAACCAAAAGAAATAATATCGGTTTATACTGAAAATGATATTAAAAAGACTTTCAGTTTGGTTGATAAATGCAGATCAAAAGGATTGTTAGGATATTGTTTGATTAATTATGAAGCCGGGTATCTTCTTGAAAAAAGACTTACAAATTTATTAAGCGATGAGAATAAAATACTTATGCAATTTGTTTTCTTCCGGGAAAAGGAGACAGAAATATTTAAATCGAACGAAATTGAGTTCGGAAATATCGAACAGGATAATTATGAAATTTCAAATTTCAAGTTAAATACATCAAAACAGAAATTCGATTCAAACATTAAGAGGATTAAGAAATATATTTATGATGGTGATACTTACCAGGTGAATTATACAGTAAAAGGAAAGTTTAATTTCGCAGGATCTTATTCGGGGCTTTATAAAAACCTTTTATTCAATCAATCGGCTAAATATTCTGCGTTCATCAATAACGGGAAAAATTTTATTATATCTATATCTCCCGAACTTTTCTTTAAGCAGGATAAAAACTTAATAACTGCCCGTCCGATGAAAGGAACAATCTGCAGAAGTAAGGACGCCATATCGGATAATCTGAAATCGCTTGAGCTTGAAAATAGTGAAAAGAACAGGGCTGAAAATTTAATGATAGTCGATCTATTAAGAAATGATCTCGGCAGGATTTGCAAGTACGGTTCTGTAAAGGTTGATGAAATTTTTAGGATTGAAAAATATGAAACGCTGTTTCAGATGGTAAGTAAGATTACCGGAAAGTTGAATAAAAAAGTAAATCTTGGTGAAATTATTAAAAATATTTTCCCTTGCGGCTCAATAACCGGCGCACCAAAAATCAGAACGATGGAAATAATCCGTGAACTTGAAAAACAAGAGCGCGGTATTTACACCGGAACTATCGGTTTGATAGGTAAAAAATCATCGGTATTTAACGTTGCAATAAGAACAATTAAAATTGAAAAATCATCAGGTAAGGGAGAGATGGGATTGGGAAGCGGGATTGTATGGGACAGTGATGCTGATAATGAATACATCGAAACAATGTTAAAAAGTGAATTCTTAACTTCACCTCTGAAACCTTTCGAATTAATTGAGACTATGCTAGTAGAAAATGGTGAAATTTATTTGTTTGATAAGCACATAGAAAGACTGCGGAATTCCTCAGAATTTTTCATGTTTGTTTTTAATGAAAAAGATTTTGCAAGATCGTTACTCAAGTTAGCACGGAAGAAATATTCAGAAGGAAAATATAAATTGAGAGTAACACTGGATAAATGGGGAAAAGTAAATTATGAATCATCAATACTTAATCCTTTGCCTGAAGAAATAAATTTGATTATTTCAAATGAAAAGATTTCCAGTGCAAATGTATTGCAATACTATAAAACAACTAACAGAGATTTGTATAGTCGAGAATATGAAAAGTATTCTACTGAAGGATATTTCGATGTCATATTTTTTAATGAAAGGGAGGAGCTCGCTGAAGGAAGCACTACAAATATATTTGTAAAAATAAACAATGAATGGTTTACCCCGATGCAATCTTGCGGAATACTTCCCGGAATTTACAGAAATCTTTTTATTCAGAATGGCAATGCAAGGGAGGAGAGGATTACTATTGACGATCTTTTAGGGGCAGAAGAAGTTACAATCGTTAACTCAGTTCGAAAAGAAATTAAAGTAAATAGAATTCAATACGGAAATGAGTTTATTGAGTATCCCACCTGAGCTATGTTTTAATATTTAATTAAAGGATTACTGATTACAAGCACTTCGTTTTACTATTAAAGGATATTTACTTCAATAACATCATTTTTTTCGTTTCAATAATATCACCGACTCTCATTTGATAAAAATAAATCCCGCTTGTTAAATTAAATTCATCCGAGTTGAATAGAACATCATATTCACCAGCCGGTTTTTCATCATCAACCAGAGTGGCAATTTCCTTTCCAAGAATATCGAATACCATTAACTGAACCTGGGAAAATTCGGTAACAATGTACCTGATATGTGTTGTTGGATTAAAAGGATTCGGATAGTTCTGATACAAATGAAATTCATTAGGTGTATTCTCAATATCATTGTTAACTACAGAAACTATAAATCCCTTGTCAAAATAATATTGTACCGAATAGTCATAAAATTTAAGCAGTTCAATTGCCGTAAGATTTGTTGTGCCAGGAATTGCACCTGCTGCAATTTCAGCAACAATTATCTCCTGTGTATCTCCAACAGCCATTTGAAATGGTCCGCAAGACAAACCTATGCGACGATCACCCGGCCCAATTAATATCCCATCTACCCATCCTTTCCCGGTTAAAGGATCACCGGTAAGAACAAAGGTTGTAGTATCACCCGTTATTGGATTAACAAAAAATTTACCGGTATATCCATCCTTTCCTTGCATATATTTGTAATAAATATTTGAATAAGCAATTGAACCAAGAGGAGGAGGTTCCCAATTTCCATTTGGAAGATTAACATAATAAGTTGCTATCATTGGAAGTCTATCATTATTGTCTCCAATAGGTCCCTGTAATAAATCAAAACCAACCGCAGGA
>JASFSF010000217.1:0-4992 GCA_050114555.1 Ignavibacteria bacterium | reverse complement strand
TTGTACGACTAAAAAAATATGCCCCGATACAAGTTAACATCGACAGATAAGAAAAGAATACAAGATACGCCCAGCCATTCGCAGAAAACAAACCCAGCATTCCTTCCCACCAATCGAATAGAATAAACCTTGGCAGCGGTTGAATGCGGTCAACTGTGCTCAAATAAGCAAATTCAAGGTTATGTTTTATATCATCATCGGACGGATCAAGTTTAAGAGCTTTTTCATAATACAGAATAGAGTAACCAATTTTACCCACTCTGTAATAGGTATTGCCCAGGTTATAAAACAATGATACACCTAAATATCCTTCGTCAACAAGTGATTCATAAATCTCAATTGCCTTTTCGTACGACCCCTCACGATAATATGTATTTGCTTCGTCTATACGGCTGCTTATAGGAGATGCATTTATATTCGTTATTAAAACCAATAACGATGAGACTAACAAAAAGCCGGTTGTGAAAAACCTGTTACTTCGCATTGCCCTCAATAATATTTTTTTCAACATCAATAATTACGATAGCAAGCTGATCGCACATATCTTTCATTGCTGCACTTTGTTCAGCGCCGGGTGAAAATCTTATAAATTCACATTTTTCTGCTGTAGATTTTATTTCTTTAATTAAATCATCACTTACGCTTAATCTTTTCAATTCATCAAGCGCTCTGTCAATGGTAAAAGCTGAAGTCGGGATGCTCAGTTTATCTTCAAGATATCCGAATAATGCCTGTGAGAGTTCAGTATAAAACTCATTGTGATTGTTCTCCTGCATTAGTTTTTTTGCTTTCTTTAACCTGTTCTTTGCAACCTTCTGGGCTTTACGATAACGTAACAGTTCTAGATTTCCCGCCAGTTTATCGTTTTTCTTTTTCCAGCCGACTAAAATAAACAGGAACAGTGCCGGTACAATACCCCCAATCCAGAAAAATGTTGTAAACAAAACAGTTTCTTCCTTCTTGAACAGATCATCATCGGAAGTTTTTATAAACCTGATATCTTCACCGAGCTGTCTTATATTTTCTTTACCAGTTGATTCAACTTCGGCCAGGCGTTCACCCTGTGTTACATTTAAAACAAATGAATCTGATTTTACAGTATAGTACTTTTTCTTCTTCGGATTGAAATAACTGAATTCGACAGGCGGGATTTCTCTTTTACCAATAACCCGGGGGACCATTAAATATTCAGCACTTTTCTTTCCGGAAATAATATTGACACGGTTTATATTTTCAGTAGTTTTGGGTTCATACTTTTCAAATCCTGTTGGAATATTGACTTCAGGCAAATCAAGTAATTTAAGATTTCCGTTACCACTAATATTAATTTTTAATGTTATTGGTTCGTTTGTTTTAGCTGATGTTTTGTCTATCTCACCGTTGAAAGTGTAATCACCAACAGCACCCTTAAATGAATCAGGTTGGTCTTCAAGTGGTAGTGGAATAACATCAATACTTACTTTATTAGACGTTGCATTATATTCAACCGTTTTGCTGAAACCGAACGGATCGTTGAAAAAATCATCAAAGAAATTACTCCTGTTTCTGTTTCTCCGCACCTGAATCGGTACTGTAAGTTCGAATGGTGTAATTTCAAGTTTACCGGTTCGATTGGGAAATAATGCCGCCTTCTTTAAAACTCCCACACGAAACTGCTTACCTTCTACTAACTCAGTATTAAACGTTATATTATTTGAGGTCTCCAGCTCCTCTGCCCAAAATCCCTGGTATTGCGGCAGTTTACTTATCGACATCTGGGCAGCTATGTTCAACCTTGTATATAATTTGTAAGTTACGGTTACCTGCTCACCCATATAAACTTTCTTTTTGTCTACAGATGCACGAATGAACAAGTTTTTTGCAATTTCCTCATTTGAAACACCATCATCCTGCTCCTCGTCTTTTGGTTTTACTGTTCCTTTAACAACAGTAATCTGGATGGGATCGGATTCATACTTTTCATCACTACTTTCAACCGAGGCTTTCCCGATCATAAATTTTCCGATACTTTTGGCGGCTATTACATAATTGTAACTGATCGATCCGGACTGTACACCATTAATAATCTGAATGCTGGTTGATTGGTTTGGACCGGAGAAAACTAAAAAATTGTTGAATGAAGGTGGTTTAAAATTTTTAACCGAATTAATTTCCGGTCCTGAATATGTGAATGAAACCTGGAAACGTTGATTCTGGGAAACTGTGGTTTCATTTACTAATGCAGTAAAACTTTGTGCTAATATACAAACAGGGAACAACAAAAATGATATAAAGAATAACCTGATCACTTTTACCAATCCTTATCTGTTTTTACTTTCTTAAACTTTATTTGTCTTTTAAAGCTTCGAGTATTCTTTCAGCTTCTTCTTTTGAAATTTTTTGGGGTTGTTGTTGCTGCTGCTTTTTATCCTGTTGATTTTGCTGCTGTTCCTGCTTATTCTGATCTTGCTGTTGTTGATTTTTTTGTTGATCCTGCTGTTGGTTTTGTTCCTGATCTTTATTTTGATTTTGATCCTGGTTTTGTTGCTGCTGTTGTTGATCCTGATCCTTAAGCATATTAAGAGCATAAGAAAGATTATACTTGGCTGCAGCATCGTTAGGATTCAGCTTAAGAGATTGTTTGTATTCTTCAATGCTCTCTTTAATTTTTTGAGACATTAGAAGTGAGTTGCCGATATTATAATGTACTTGTGCTTTTTCTAATTCATTTCTTGCCAACGGCAAAGAGCTCTGATATGAATTCATAGCTTCATCATAGCGTTCCTGTTTAAATAATGCATCACCAAGATTAAATCGTGCTTCAAAATTGTTGGTAGATTTGTCAACTCCCTTTTTGAAATTAACTTCAGCATCAGGATAGTTTTCCTCATTGTAATTTTCAACACCTTCATTAACATGATCCCGAAGTGATTGTGCAAATGATGCATTAAATCCGGATATAATTATAACAGCAAGAAAAAATATTTTCTTATCAGACTTCATGCTCGTCTATTCCAATCCTAATTTCTTATTTATAGTACTATACCAGGGCGATTTCTTCTCTGAAATAAAAATTTCAAGTAACAATAATAAAATTGCCGGAATCAGAAAATAATAATAACGATCTTCATAATCGGTTACCTTTTTTACGCCAAATTCAGATTTCTTTATTTCAGATAGATCGTTGTATATTTTGTCGAGATAATCCTCGTAATTGTTCCCTCTAAAATACTCACCCATTCCGGCAGCAGCAATCTGTTTAAGAGATTCTTCATTAAGTCTGGTTAGAACGGGTTTGCCATCGCTATCTTTTTTAAATCCCGTCATAAGACCGCGCTGATTATAAACTGGGATAGGAACACCACCTGTAGATCCAAGCCCGATGGTATAGATCTTAATATCCAATGATACAGCTTCATTTACCGCCTCCATTACATCACCTTCATGATCTTCCCCATCCGTAATCGCAATAATTACCTTTGCAGTTGATGATGAATCGAATGATTCAGTAGCCAGCCTTATTGCTGAACCAATTGCCGTGCCCGGTTGCGGTACGGAATTAACATCAACTGCCGAAAGAAAAAGATTGGCAGCGGAGTAATCGGTAGTAAGAGGAAATTGTATGTAAGCCTGTCCTGCAAAAATAAGAAGTCCTATTCGGTCTCCGTGTAATTTTTGAATAAGGTTTGAAATCTGGTATTTCGCTTTTTCCAGTCTGTTAGGTTTGATATCTTCTGCAATCATACTTTTTGAAACATCCAGAAGTATAAATACATCAATTCCGGTTTGTTTAACTTCCTGTAATTTGGTTCCGACTTGCGGATTAGCAGCAGCAAAAATAAGACAGGCAAACGAAATCAATATCAACCCAAATTTTACATAATTTTTTAAATTGCTGTATGATGATACTATTACACTATGCAGCTCTTTATCAGCAAACTTTTCAAGAAGTTTATTTTTATTTTTATAAAGAAACCAGAATACAACTGCTATCACAGGTAACAGGTATAATGCATTTAAATATTCCGGGTTTGCAAATTTTATCATTACAATTTTCTTGTCTTAAGGAATTTTTCTAAAAATTGTCCTTGATAAACCAAGTTCAAGTATCAGGAATATAAATCCCCAGCCAAGCCAGCTGTAATACAGTTCTTTTGCATTCCTGTATGACGTTATCTCGATTTTAGTTCTTTCAAGTTTATCAATTCGTTCATAAATTTCTTTAAGCGCACGATTATCAGTTGCTCTAAAATATTTACCCTCTGTTAATCTTGATATTTGCTGTAAAACATCTTCATCAATTTCAACGGGAACCATCTGGTAACGTGTACCAAAAGGAGTTTTAACCGGGTATGGGGCTTCACCTCTTGTACCAACACCAATTGTATAAATTCTTATTCCAAAAGTACTGGCAATTTCAGCAGCAGAAATCGGATCTACTTCACCACTGTTATTAACTCCATCGGTTAGTAATATAATTATCCTGCTTTTTGCATCGCTTTCTTTTAACCTGTTTACACCGTTTGCTATCGCATTTCCGATTGCTGTTCCGTCTTCAATCATTCCACTTCTTATATCGAGTAATAAATTTCGAAGAACATTATAATCAATGGTAAGGGGACATTGTGTGAAGGCTTCCCTTGCAAAAACAACCAACCCAATCCGGTCGGAAATTCTTCCTTTTACAAAGTCATCTATTACGTTCTTTGCAGCATTTAACCGGTTTGGCTGCAGATCTTCAGCAAGCATACTTCCCGATATATCCAGCACCATTGCTATATCTATTCCTTCAGTGCTTACATTTTCACCGGAGGTAAAACTTTGTGGTCTTGCCAGGGCAATGATTAATAGACACAATGCAATCATTCTTAAAATGAACGGTAAATGTTTTAATCTTTCTCTTATTGTTAATGGTACATTACTGAAAATTTTGATGGAAGAATATTTTACAGAGGCAAAATTCTTACTTCCTTTTAAAAAATACCAGGTGATCAGAAGAGGAATTACCAAAAG
>JASFSF010000216.1:0-5008 GCA_050114555.1 Ignavibacteria bacterium | reverse complement strand
GTTCTGTTGCCATTAATAATATGGAAAGGTTTGTCGGTGATTATGCCCTGGAACAGGGATTCAAATTTGAAAAAGCCTCGGATGAATCATATACCGAAAAAGTTGCCGTTGTTGGTGCAGGACCGGCCGGTTTATCGTGTGCTTACCAGCTTGCAAAACTTGGTTATCCAGTAACTGTTTTTGAAGCTTTCAGCAAACCTGGCGGAATGTTAAGATATGGTATTCCTGATTACAGACTTCCTCCCGAAATTCTTGATAAGGAAATCAGCAGGATCGAAGAACTAGGTGTTGAAATTAAATGCAACCAGATAATCGGAAAAGATTTTCCTTACGAAGATTTACAGAATAATTATGATGCAATCTTTGTTGGTATAGGTGCACATAAAGGAAAATTGCTTGGCATACCCAATGAAGATGCCGAGAATATTTTTACAGGAACTGAGTTCTTAAATAAGATTAATTCAGGACAGACAATTGAGGTAGGCGATAAAGTTCTTGTTGTTGGCGGTGGGGATACTGCAATCGATGCTGCACGCGTTTCAAGAAGGTTAGGTGCTGAGGTAACAGTTGTATATCGTAGAACCAGGAACGAAATGCCGGCAATTGAAGAGGAAATTGTCGGGGCGGAAGAAGAAGGTATTGCATTTGAATTCCTTGCAGCTCCGGTTGATTTTGTAAAGGAAGGCGATCGTATTACGAAAATGAAATGCCAGAAAATGGAACTCGGCGAGCCTGATGATTCCGGGCGAAGAAGACCTGTTCCGATAGCGGATGAATACTTTGAGGTTGAGGCAACTACTGCAATTGCTGCAATCAGCCAGGAACCTGATTTTACCGGAATGGACAATTTGCATGAAGGTAAAGACTGGATTAAGATTGATGAAGGTGGTGCAACTAATGTTGATAAAACATTTGCAGGCGGCGATGCAATCGATCTGGGTCTGGCAACCATTGCAATTTTTCATGGCAGAAAAGCAGCAGAAACAATTCATTATCGTTTCCGTGGAATAACACCGGAGTCTGTTGAAAAACCTCCGGTAATAACTCACGATAAAATAATTCTGGATTATTATGAAAGTAAAGTTCGCCAGGAAGCAATACAACTTTCACCGGAAGAACGGTTAAAACTTCAGGATGGGGAAATTATGTCAACTCTTACCGAAGAACAGGCAATCGAAGAAGCAAAAAGATGTATGAGTTGTGCTTCATGTTTCGATTGCGGAACATGCTGGAGTTTATGCCAGGATCAGGCTATAAAGAAACCAATTAAAAAATATGAGCCGTATACATTCAAACTGGACTTTTGTAACGGCTGCAATAAATGTGCGGAAAACTGTCCGTGCGGCTATATAGAAATGAGATAGCAATAAAACATTAATTAACTAATTACTAACTATATATGGTAAAATATTATGCCAATATTTGAATATGAAGATCTCAAAATAGAAGTTGATGAAGACGGGTTCATTCAGGAACCGGAAGCTTGGAATGAAGAAGTAGCAAAAGCTTTAGCATCAACTGAAGATGTTGATGATTTAACTGAAAACCACTGGAAAATTATCAACTATCTTCGCGATTATTATAAACAATTCGGTATTGCACCTATGATCCGTAAGCTTTGCAAAGAAACCGGATTTTCACTTAAAGAAATCTATGAGTTGTATCCTTCCGGTCCTGCTAAAGGTGCATGTAAGGTTGCAGGTTTAACCAAACCAACCGGGTGTGTATAAAAAATAGTTTCCAGGTTAACAATTAGTTGATCTGAGTAAATAAATGTTTTTTGTGTGATCTTATCCGTTGTGATGATTAATTCATCATTGACTTTAAGTATCACACAAAAATCAGCGGCAAAAAAATAATTTAATCTATTCGAAATAAGTAATTAATGATTGTGATGATCAGGGAAGCATTAATTAATAAGAAGTCTGTTATAGTTGAAAAGTGGATAGACGCAATCCTAGGTACCTATCCTTCGGTAGCATTCGATTTTTTTAAAACAAAAAAAAATCAGTTCAGCAATCCCGTCGGATATACTATTTCAGGTAATGCGGAAAAGATATTTAATGAAATCATTAATGATCGCAATCCTGATAAAATTAAATTATTGTTGGATGATATCGTTAAGATGCGAGCTGTGCAAAATCTTCCGCCGTCAAAAGCTGTCGGATTTGTTCTGCTTCTTAAAAAACTAATACATGATGAGTTAGCAGAAAGTATCAAAGATCAAACAGTGCTTGATGAGTTCCTCAATCTTGAATCATTTATAGATCGTGTTGCTCTTATTGCATTCGATTCATTCATGGAAAGCCGCGAAAAACTATTTAACATTCGTGTGAATGAAATTAAATCTAAATCGTTCAAATTTCCGACATCGGCCAGCAGCAACTGAAACGATTCGGAATTGATTTAAGATTAATGTTATCAGCAAGATCTCATTCATAATGAATGTGTAATGAAAATATTCTAAAAGGAAATGTTGATGAATTTTCTCTTTTCATTGTTTGCAATTATTATACTAATACTCGCCGTAATTATCGGTGTTGAAACGGCCGGGTTGGAATTTGTCTTTGGTGTTATTCTGCCGTATACCGCATTTACAATTTTTATAGTCGGAATTATTATAAAGGTGATCAAATGGGCAAGGTCGCCGGTTCCTTTTCATATCCCAACTGTGGCAGGTCAGCAAAAATCTCTACCGTGGATAAAAAGCAGCAAGCTTGACAGCCCTCATTCCACTCTTGGTGTTGTTGGAAGGATGCTTCTTGAAGTATTACTGTTTCGTTCTCTGTTCAGGAATACAAAAGCAGAACTTAAAGAAGGACCGGTTCTTGTTTATGGCAGCAGTAAATATCTATGGATTTTTGCTCTTGCATTTCACTGGTCGTTTTTAATCATAATACTAAGACATTTTCGATATTTCTTAGAACCGATTCCATTTTTCGTCCCGTCTTTGCAAAGTCTGGATAGTTTTTTCCAGATCGGTTTACCGATTTTATATATCTCTAACATTGTGATTCTTGCCGCTTTGTTCTTCCTGCTTTTCAGGCGTGTTGTTGATCCGAAGCTAAAATATTTTTCACTATCATCGGATTATTTCCCGCTGCTCTTGATCATAGCTATTGCTGTAACAGGAGTATTAATGCGGTACTTTATTAAAGTCGATATAATCAGCATAAAAGAACTAGCAATTGGATTGTTCACACTCAATCCAGTTGTTCCCGAAAGTATCGGGATCATGTTCTATATCCATTTATTTTTAGTATGTGTGCTACTCGCATATTTCCCATTTAGTAAACTTTTACACATGGCAGGTGTATTCCTTTCGCCAACACGGAACCAGGCCAATAACAGCCGAATGAAAAGACATATTAATCCGTGGAACAAACCTGTTAGAATTCATACTTATGAAGAATATGAGGATGAATTCAGAGACAAAATGAAGGCGGCAGGATTACCATTAGATAAGGAATAAAAATGTCTGAATCAGAATTAAAACCTGAAGAGTTAGCTGGTAAAATAGATTACAAACTCCCTAAGAAAGGCTGGATGGATCCAACTATTGAGTTTAAACGTGGATCATATAACTACAGCGGTATTCCTAAAAATGTTGAATACCTGCAGCTTCCAAATCCGCGCCAGTGGCAGCCTGAAGATCCGGACTGGCAATTGCCTGAGAACTGGAAGGAAATTATTCTTCAGGGATTTAAAGACAGGCTTGATAGATTCCGTTCACTCAGGGTATTTATGGACATTTGTGTTCGCTGCGGAGCCTGTTCGGATAAATGTCATTTCTTTATCGGTTCAGGCGATCCGAAGAATATGCCGGTCTTAAGGGCTGAACTTCTCAGGTCAGTTTACAGAAATGATTTTACAACAGCCGGAAAAGTATTCGGAAAATTTGCTGGATCACGTGAGCTTACAATAGATGTAATAAAAGAGTGGTTCTATTACTTCTATCAATGTACTCAATGCAGGCGCTGCTCGGTATTTTGCCCGTATGGAATTGATACTGCAGAAATTACAATTCTTGTAAGAGAGTTACTTAACCTTATCGGCATTAATATCGACTGGGTAATAACTCCGGTAGCAAATAGTTTCAGAACTGGAAATCATCTTGGTATACAGCCACACGGTTTTGCAGATAGTATAGAGTTTGCTGTCGATGAATTAGAATCGATTACAGGAATTAAAGTGGATGCACCAATAAATAAGAAAGGAGCGGAGATTCTTTTTGTAACTCCTTCTGCAGATTACTTTGGCGATCCGCACTACTTTACCCTGCTTGGATATCTAGCATTGTTTCATGAAATCGGTTTGGATTATACCTGGACAACATTCGCATCAGAAGGCGGAAACTTCGGTTCATTCGTTTCACACGATTTAATGAAATCTTTAAATACAAAAATTTATGCCGAAGCAAAACGACTCGGAGTTAAATGGATACTTGGAGGTGAATGCGGTCATATGTGGAGAGTACTCCATCAATATATGGATACGATGAACGGCCCGGCTGATTTTATTGAGAAACCTGTTTCACCGGTTACCGGAACTAAATTTGAAAATGCAAAAACCACCAGGATGGTTCACATTTGTGAATTCACAGCCGATTTGATAAAGAATAATAAATTAAAAATTGATAAAAGCAGAAATGATCATCGTCGTGTTACATTTCACGATTCCTGTAATCCTTCACGTGCGATGGGTCTGATTGAAGAGCCTCGTTATGTTATACAGAATACTTGTAACCATTTCTTCGAAATGCCTGAAAATACAATTAAGGAGCAGACATTCTGTTGCGGCAGCGGTGCAGGGCTAGGTACTGATGAAAATCTTGAGATGAGATTGAGAGGCGGATTACCGAGAGCAAATGCTGTTAAATATGTAAAAGAAAAACATGACGTAAACCTTCTCGCATGTATTTGTGCCATCGATAAAGCGACTTTACCGCCGCTTGTAGATTACTGGGTTGGCGGTGTTGATGTTGGAGGTATTCATGAATTAGTTGGTA
>JASFSF010000215.1:0-5040 GCA_050114555.1 Ignavibacteria bacterium | reverse complement strand
TTACCATTATACACTGAGAAAATACTAACAGGAGCATTGTAGCAAATCAATATTTTAGCATCGGTTTTCATACTAAGTCATATCTTTTGCAAGCTTCATATAAAACAGATAGTATCATTTCATCATAATCAAGTCCACCGGCACGTGCCGCTTTGGGGTAGCTGGAATTCTCATTGGGATCGGGCATAATACCGGGCAAAGGATTAATCTCTATAATATTTGGGACACCGTTGCTATCGAGACGTAAGTCTATCCGGCTCCAATCTTTACATCTTAAAACGTTATATGCTTTTAAAACAACACTTTTGATTTGTTTTTCAAGTTCCGGTTCGAGCTTTGCAGGGCATTCAAAAACATCGAAAACGCTGTCCTTTGTATCCAGAATCCATTTTGCTTCATATGAGTAAAGATGTTCAACATCCTCAGGGAAATCTGAAAATTTTATTTCAATAAGAGGAAGAACAACAGCATCTTTTCCATTACCTATGACAGCGGCTGTAAATTCTCTTCCCGGCAAATACTCTTCAATTATTGCCGGTTGGTTATATTCATTCAATACGCGTACTACTTCATTATTTAATTCATCAAAAGTTTTTACCATTGATGAATTAAATATCCCCTTACTTGAGCCTTCGGATACGGGCTTAACAATTAGCGGGAATTTATTAAAGTGATTATTCAACGGAATATATTTATCAACTAATAAAAAATTGGCATTCGGAATTTTATGATAGGATAGAATTTCTTTTGTGTGTGCTTTATCAAGAGTTATTCCAAGTGTTAAAGCATCCGAACCTGTGTATGGAATTTTTAACATATCAAGCATTGCAGGTATTTGCGACTCCCGACTTTTGCTGTTGAATCCTTCTGCAATATTAAAAACAATTTCCGGTTTGGATTCTTTAAACATTTCAAAGGCATTTTCATTTGCTTCTATTAATGTTACATCATGATATTTCTCCAGAGCATGCTTTAATGCATTTATAGTTTCCCATGTATCCCATTCAGCATAAGTATCAGTTAACACTTTTGTTTGGGTTAAAGTATCGGAAGGAACAGGGGATAAATATTCCATGAAAGTGTCACCTTCGGGTTTCACGTTGTAGGTTAGTGCAACATTCAAGCGACGTTTAAATTTATTTCTTAAAATATTCTATCCTTTATTTTTTTTTTAACAAATATAACTATTAATATTTGTTTGTCAACAAGTTTATAAATGTTTTAAAAATTTTTTTGAAAGACGATTTTTAAAATATTTTTAAAAATTATATAGTCATGAAGCAATGTGGAATAAACATTCTTAAAACTTTTAGTTTTTCAAATCGATTTAAAAAAAAGAAAGGTTCATTGAAGCCCCTGTTCATGGAGCTTTGAAGCACTTAGTAGAAAATAAGAGCTAAGCGATATGAGAATACTTTAAATTATCAGAGTAGTTGTTCAATAAATTTTCCTTAACGGTTTTGTTAGAAGGCAGTTCAAGGGAAAAATCCTTTTTTATTAATTCGAACGATATTTTCTTAATTTTTGAAATTAATTTCTGATCTTCAGTTAAATCTGTAAATTTTAAATCAGGAAATCCACTCTGTTCAGTTCCGAAAATATTTCCCGGACCTCTTAGTTTCAGGTCTACTTCAGCAACTTTAAAGCCATCGTTGTTATTAACCATAGTTTGTAATCTTACCGATGATTTATATTTATCTATCTGTGTTGATGACAGATAATTAAAGTTGATTTCATTAATTTTTGTTTTTGAAAGAAGGTTATCGTTAGTAACCAATATACAATATGCTTGTTTATCACTCCTTCCTACACGACCTCTTAATTGATGAAGCTGTGATAAGCCAAATCTATGAGCATCATTAATAAGAATTATATTTGCATCAGGAATATCAATTCCGACCTCGATAACCGTAGTTGAGAAAAGAACATCATATTCTTTATTCAGAAATTGAAACATTACTTCCTCTTTTTCATGCCATTTCATTCTGCCGTGAATCAAACATATTCTTAAATCTTTTAAGTGTGTATCTTTTAGTAGATTGTAATATTCAGTTGCCGCTTTTAACTCAAGTTTTTCGGATTCTTCAACCAATGGATAAACTATAAATGTCTGATACCCACTTTTTTGTTTATCGATAATAAACTTGTAAATCTCAGGTAATTTTTTTTCGCCACGCAAAACTGTCTTTACTGTCTTCCTGTTAAGTGGCAATTCGTTTATTACCGACACATCAAGATCGCCATAGACGGTCATCGATAATGTTCTTGGAATTGGCGTGGCACTCATAATTAATACATCCGGTGTAATTCCTTTTCTTTGGATGATTGCTCTCTGCTTTACACCAAACCTATGTTGTTCATCGATAATTACAAGACCAAGTTTGGCAAATGTTACTTTTTCTTCAATCAATGCATGCGTACCAACAATTATATCTGCTTCGTTAAATTCAATAGCAGCTAACTCCTTATCGCGTTGCGATTTTTTTTGTCCACCTATTAACAAACTTACTTTTACTTCCCGCTTTTTATATTTTGAATAAAAATCTTTCATCATTTTTGAAATTGATTTAGCATGTTGATCGGCCAGAATTTCTGTGGGGGCCATCAAAACAGCCTGGTATCCATTATCAACAGCAATCAGTGCAGCTATCAATGAGACAATAGTTTTCCCGCAGCCCACATCACCCTGAAGCAGCCTGTTCATTGGTTTAGCAACGGACATGTCATTCTTAATTTCTGTAAGTACTTTTAATTGAGCTTTAGTTAAATCAAACGGTAATGATTTTACAAATTCGGGTACCAAATCTGTATTTATAGTAAATTCATTTCCTCTTAATACCGTTTGGTAATTATGCTTTCTAAGTGCGACTAAGATTTCAAGGTAGAAAAGTTCTTCAAATTTAAACCTGTGTTTTGCGACATCGAACATTGAGCTATTTTGCGGGAAGTGATAGTTTTTTACGGCATCATTAATCTTTAATAATTTATTTTCATTAATTATATTTTTAGGAAGTGTTTCTGGTAAATAATCAGCATAGTTCTCAACTGCATTATTAATTATTCGCCTTAAACTTAAATCACCTATAAATCCTTTTTTTAATTCTTTTGTGATTTTATAAAAAGGGATAATCTTTCCAGTGTTCAAAAAACTATCGGATTCTTCTTCAGAAATTCTGTCAAAATCCGGATGAATGAATTGAAGATTTCCGTACCTGTTGATCTCAGGTTTGGAGGAAATTGCAATGATGTCTCCTTCATTAAAAGCCGAGTAAAAGTATTTAACTCCCTGGAACCAAACACATTCAAAAAATCCTGATGAATCTCTAAACTGAATTTTAAGAAGTTCTTTTTTCCTGAATCTTCTCTTCTCTTTATTTGCAACTTTTGCAATTATTGTAACTTCCCCATCATACCCGTTCAAAACATAACCATAGGCTCTCGCTGAGGAAAGGACTGTTGTTCGATCAAGATGTCGTGAAGGGAAATAAAATAATAAGTCCCGTATAGTATTTAATCCTATTTTTCTGAATGCTTCAGCTCTTTTGGGACCTACCGATTTCAAATACTGGATTGGTTGATTTAGTATTTTTTCATTTTGGAAATTCATAAAATAAAAATAAACTTTGCGTTGGGTAAACTCAATGATTGTAGTTTATCACTGATTTATAAAAAATTGATTAACTTTCAATTTACTGTTCTGAGTGATCAGTTGGGTTTTTCTCAAGTAATATTAAAGGAATTAAATAGTTGAACTGGAATACACTTTTAAATGATAACAGGCTAGGTATCAAGCGGAAAGATATAGAACAAACTTCGGATGGAAGAAGTCAGTTTCAAAAAGATTTTGACCGCATTGTTTTCTCGCCTGCATTTCGCCGACTCCAGGATAAAACCCAGGTATTCCCTTTACCTGAAAGTGATTTTGTTCATACAAGGTTGACGCACAGTCTGGAAGTTTCCGTCGTAGGCAGATCACTGGGGAATTTAGTTGGGGAAAGAATTCTTGAAAGGAATAAATCTCTTAAAAATGATTTTACAAAATTTCATTTTGGTGAAGTTGTTGCCGCTGCCTGTCTTGCCCATGATATTGGAAATCCTCCCTTCGGGCATTCCGGTGAGGATGCAATTGCTGAATATTATAAAAACGGAGCAGGAAAAAGTTTTAAAGAAAAATTAAATGATGATAAAAAGTGGAACGATTTAATTAATTATGAAGGAAATGCTCAGGGATTCAGAATTATTACCAGACTGCAAAATCCTGATGTAAACGGAGGCTTGAGATTAACTTATGCAACACTTGCCGCTTTTGTTAAGTATCCAAGAGAATCAGTTGTTTTGCAATCACAGGAAAAGAGATTGCTGAAAAAAGCGTATAAAAAAAATGGTTTCTTCCAGTCGGAAAAACAAATTTTTAAAGAAGTAGCCGATGCAACAGATTTGGTAAGCCTGGAGTCGGAAAATAATTATTGGTACAACAGGCATCCGCTAGCATTTCTTGTCGAAGCCGCCGATGATATTTGTTACAGGATCATGGATCTGGAAGATGGATTTAAATTAGGATTGATCTCTTTTACTGAAACGGAAGATTTATTATTTCCACTTGTGAATAAAAACAATCTAAAAGGATATAAAGAAAGAGATGAGAGAGAAAAAGTCGGTTACCTCCGTGCAAAAGCCATAAGCGATCTGGTAAATGAGTTGACAGATGTTTTCATGGATAATGAGGAAAATATTCTTGCAGGCAAGCTTGAGGATGATTTAATTTCTCTTATTCCCAAATCGAAACAACTAAAAGCGATAACAAAAATATCCATAGAAAAAATATACCGGACATTAAGTGTTGTTGAAAGGGAAGTCGCCGGTTATGAAGTTCTCTCCGGACTACTGGAAACATTTATTCCGGCATATAATGAATCGTATGAAGGCAATCTCACTCCTAAAAATCGTGCGGTGATTAATTTATTGCCTAAAAGAATTACCCTGGAAAAGAACGATGATCTTTACACAAGATTATTGCGTGTAACAGATTTTGTATCCGGT
>JASFSF010000214.1:0-5052 GCA_050114555.1 Ignavibacteria bacterium | reverse complement strand
CTGAATGATTCCTTAACTTTCAACAGTGCATCCTGAATTATTTTATCCTTAATACCGCTATCTGTCATCACATCTGGTCGATAGCACTCGTCGGGAATATCAAAAGTCTTATGATCTTCACCGTGATCATTAACCGAAATAAAACTTCTGCGTTGCCTTCTGCGGTACTCCGTGCGGGCAAGGTTCCCGGCTATTGTATAAATCCAGGTAGAAAACTTTGCTACGCTGCTGTAGTTATCCTTGTACCTGTGAAATTTTATCATCGTTTCCTGCACAATGTCATTACAAGCATCAAAATCACCCAGAAAACGAAACACATAGTTTGTCAATGGATTTTTATAACGCCGAACCAGAATCTCGAATGCTCTCTCATCATTTGTATTCTGGTATTCTGCAATGAGCTCTTCATCAGATAAATCGTTAAGGTCGCTAAAGCTTTTAGATTCCGCTGTGCGGTTGCTATCCATTAACAGGTATTATACTACTAATTGGTTAAATTTGTTTCCTTTTGTACACAAAATATTAAAAAAAGCCGAAATTGGGAAAAAGAAGAGTAAATAAATGGATTTGCAATCTGCTCTCTCAAATTAAATTGATGTTAATCGCTTTCTCCCATAATTTTAAACCGTCCAATTTTCAAGGAGGAAGTATGAAAATTAGTATTTATCTCTTCTGTCTATTTATTTCGACAATTCTTCTAACAATTACTGCCTGTAGAAACATTGAGGATGATAATATAGAATTAGTAAAAATATACTACGAAGCACTTAATACAAAGAACAATTCACTTTGCGATAGTATAGTCACGGTTAATTTCAAAAAATCCAGCAATGGAAATCCTGAAAATGGTACAGGATCGGAAGTGCTTAAAAATGCAATTAAGTATCATTCCAAAAACAATTCTGAATACAAATATACTGTTGAAGATATCTTTGCTTCTGAAAATAGAGTGGGTGTAAGATGGAGATGGAACAGCATAAATATTAAAACCGGGGAGCCAAAGCCAATTAATATCACAGCAATGTCAGTCTTTGAAATAGAAGATGGAAAAATTTCACGTCTCTGGCAAGCTTTTGATATTGGAGATTTTCAAAAGCAATTGGAAAAATGATCAAGCTATTATCTCCGAAAGCAATACGGTCACAACATTTTTAAAATCAGCAGAAGTAGTTTTAATTGAAAGATCAGCCTTAAGTAAAGCCCGAAAAATGTTTGCGAGATTTTCATCTGAGTAATTCATTCTCGCCTGCTGGTAATCTTTGTAAAAAAACTGGTGTGTGCCCACAATTTTAGCAGCTTGTGGGGGAGCCATATTCATCCTGGTTAATTCACCAACCCGTGAAATCCCGGTGAAATATCTTGTTAGCATTGCAATAATAAAAACAGGTTCTGCCCCATTATCAAGAAGGTTATAAGCAATTTTAATTGCCTTATCCCCTTCTCTCCTTCCTATCGCATTTTGCAGATCAAAGATAGAGTATTGTTTTAATTTTGTTGAAAGGGCTTGAATATGCTCAAAAGTAATCTCGCGTTCTTCGTTCATGAAGGTGAAGATTTTTTCAAGCTGGTTTTCGAGCATTGTTCTGCTTTCACCGGAAATATCCATTAACATCTGGGCGTTTTCTTCCGTGATAATTTTCCCGTTTTTTTCAATATAAGAAGTAACCCACTTTAAAAGATTTTTTCCTTTTAGTTCTTTAGACTCAAAGATGAAATTCTGTTGTGCAAGAGTTTTAAATGGTTCGGTACCCAGGTTAGAAATAATCCCGTCGTGGATAAACACAATTATTGTAAAATCAACCGGGGATGCTGCATATTCCTTAAGAGCTTTTTTGTCCTTAACTTTTTCAAATTGCTTAACAATAATCAGCTTCTTCTCGGAACCGAACGGGAAGGCTGAAGCAAAGCTTAGAATATCATCCAGCCCTTTGTCTTCACCATAAAAAGTCTCTTTGTCAAAATCAGAGGTTATGAATTGGGATGCAGACTTTTCGACAGCTTTCAGTGTGTTCTGCAACAAATAATAATCTTCACCGAAGAAATAATAAACCGGTTTAAGATTACCTTTGTTAACGGAAGGAAGAACATCAAGAATCGATGGGGCTTTAATTTTCGCCATCTTCAGATTTCATTTTTTCATACCTGATCGCACGTGTAAGAAAGAATGCAAGTCCGCCCCACACAATTCCGATAACAAATATCATCGTTATAATGGTAGTAATTTCCATTAGCTAATCTGCTCTGAATTATTTGCAAGTGTTTTCGATACGATAAATTTATTAAAACTGATAAAAAATGCCAGTACTAGCGCCCACTGGAATATCGCAGTTCCGGCATTTTCTGCGTGGAACGGATTCCACCAATCGGGATCCCATGAAACAGAAGAAATTAACCACCAGAAAATAAGCACTACCACCTGTATAGGAATAAGAATTCCTATAACATAATTGTACCATTTCCCGATTTTGATATCACTTCCGGGTCCATTAATTATCTCTCTTCTGAATTTATCAATGCCATAACGCTTGATTGCAAATGCAATGAACGCCCCACTTAGAATAAGTCCCACACCCCATACCCAATCCTGGTTTGCCAGAATATTAAGATTTAATGCCGATGGAAGTCCGAGCAAAAATCCTGCAACAGCAATAATCTTAATTGCTTTCTTCCTGTTCATTCCAAAGTCAATCAATGTCCTGGTAGATAGCTCGACCATAGATATTAAGGATGTAAATGCAGCAAAGAATAAAGCAAGGAAAAAGATGGATGCAAAGAATAAGTTAAGAATATTGCTTCCTGTTATTTTACTAAAAAGCAAAGGCAGGTAGATAAATGTTAGCCCCGTATTGGCAGGTCCGGATTGCGAAATTTGCTGCAGAGCACCTGCCTGCCCGGAAGGCAGGTCAACAGAACTTAGAGCAAATACAGTTGAAAAAATTGTTATACCGGCAACAATAGAAATAGTGTTGTTTCCGAAGCCAATCATTGCAGCATTAAGCGGAATATCTTCTCTCTTTCGCATATAGATTGCATAGACAAGTATTAATCCCCAGCCTGCGCCCGTATCCCAGGCATTTTGTGTTAGCGCATTCAGCCATACCTTGTAATCAAGAATAATATTAATATCCGGAGTGAAAAAATATTTAATGCCCTCAGAGGCACCGGGTAAAGTAACACCACGCACAAATAATATAAGAAGAATTACGAGAAGAGACGGAACCAACATCTTAGTAACTTTCTCTATTCCTTTAGTAACTCCCCTAAGCACAACAAATGCAACAGATGCTACAGCAATAAAATGAAACAATACCGGTTCATAGCCCGAAGCAAAGTTATTCCAATAATCGAGGTAATCATTAACATTAAACAAATTGCCGGAAACAGATGCAAAGAAATAACGCAAACACCAGCCGGTGACTACAGAGTAGTAAAACATTATTGCAGTAGAAACAAATACTATGAACGCACCCATCCATCCGAACCTGCTGCCGGCAGTTTTTGTGATAGCCCCGACGGGTCCTATCCTGCTTGATTTGCCTATCGCAAACTCGGCAATGATTAGAGGAAGTGACCATATAAGCAGAAAGATCACCCAAGGAATCAGAAATGATCCCCCCCCGTTCTGAGCCACGATACGAGAAAACCGCCAGATGTTGCCTGTGCCAACCGCAATTCCAATGGTTGCTATTATTAACGCCCACCTGGATGAAAAGAATTCCTGTTGTTTCATTTACAAATGATTAATTGTAAAGGATGATTTGTCATTCTTAGCCGAACAAATGAATTAAATTTAAACTTCTACAAGCTCAGCGTGACTGTAATTACAATTTCAATTTTCTGAGCAACTTAACTATTTATCTGTACTACCCGATACTCTTTTTTCAATTTGTACCGATTCCATAACAACATCGTTTGCCGGTCTGTCACCGGGTAAAGTTTTAGTTTCGCCAATTGCATAAACCACATCCATTCCTCCAATCACTTTACCAAACACAGAGTGTTTGCCATTTAACCATGGTGTGGGAACAAGAGTAATAAAGAACTGGCTGCCATTTGTATTCGGACCTGCATTTGCCATGGATAAAATTCCCGGTCCATCGTGTTTTAAGGAGGAAACAAATTCATCTTCAAAGCTGCCGCCCCATAAGCTTTCACCGCCACGTCCTGTGCCAGTTGGATCGCCGCCCTGTATCATGAAATCTTTTATAACACGGTGAAAAATTACTCCGTTGTAATATCCCTTTTCAGCAAGTCCGATAAAGTTCTCAACTGTTTTGGGTGTTTGATCGGCAAATAGTTCAAGTTCAATTGTTCCCATATTAGTTTTTATAACTGCAACTGTGATTGTGTCATTCATAGGTAATGTTTCCTTTTGTTTAAGAGTAGTAGCATCTCCTTTTTCTTTACCGCACGATATAAGAATCCCTAATACTAGTGTAACAAGCATTAGTCGAGAACCGTTTCTATTCATAGTGTCTCCGTAGTTTTAGATAGTGTTTGTAAGTAGTAATATAATTATGAACACTCCTAAAATTATCCTGTACCAGATAAAAATAAATGTGGAATGTTTTTTTAGAAAATTTATAAGAAAATCAATTGCCAGATAACCACTTACCGCTGCAGCAATTGTGGCAGAAAGTAAATTTATTATTGCGGACATATCAAGATATTGTGACACACTATAAAGTTCAAAAATACCGCTGGCAAAAACCGCAGGAATACTTAATAGGAATGAATACCGTGCTGCATCCGATCTTTTTAATCCAACAAACAATCCGCCGGTAATCGTAGTTCCTGACCGGGATGCCCCCGGTATGAGCGCAAAGGCTTGTGCCACTCCAATCCATAATGATTCAATTAATTTTAAATCTTTTGCTTCTTTTCTATGATCGGCAACCTTTTCAGCGATTGCCAATACAATTGAAAATAAAATTAAACTGCCGGCAATCACGTAAAGATCTTTTGTGATGGAACTTTCGATAACTTCCTTCAACAACAACCCGATTACCACTATCGGAATTGTTCCAACGATAATCATCCAGCCCAACCGGG
>JASFSF010000213.1:0-5071 GCA_050114555.1 Ignavibacteria bacterium | reverse complement strand
TTTATTTAACAATCTCTCGTTGCCAAAAACAAACTTTTTTGCTGTACACACTTTATCATCACAGTATCCAATATATACCAATCCAACCGGCTTATCTGTTGTAGCCCCTCTTGGACCCATAATCCCGGTAACAGAAAGTCCAATATCGCAACCGCTTGTCGATTTGACTCCTTCGGCCATTTGCATAGCAACTTCCAGACTTACAGCTCCATGTTCCGCAATTGTATCTTCATCAACACGGAGAATTTCAACTTTTGCTACATTGCTATAGCTTACAATTCCCCTTTCAAAATAATCGCTGCTGCCGCTAACGTCTGTGATTGTACTTGCAATTAATCCACCGGTGCATGACTCTGCAGTTGCAATAGTAAGACCCCTTTCTTTATGCAGTCGGCCAACCACTTCTTCAAGCGTATCGTCTCCTTTACCAAAAATGAACCTTCCTGCTTTAGTTCTTATTTTTTGTTCTATTTCAACTAATCTATCATTTGCAGTGTCTTCATCATCTGCTTGAACAGTAATTCTAAGTTTAACTCCAACCAAGGATGGTAAAAATGCCAGCTTCGATCCATTAAGGAGTTCATCCATATTACCTAATCTTTCGGCGAGGGTAGATTCCGGAATTCCTGTTGTTTGCAGGATGCTATGTTTAATTATCTTTCCCTGCTCTTTTACCAATTCAGCAAGCTTTGGTATAAAGAAATTCTCCATCATACTCTTCATCTCGTAAGGTACGCCCGGCATCACAATAAAATATTTACCAGCTTTTTCGATCCACAGACCGGGGGCAGTTCCATGTTCGTTCTTTACAGGTGCAGCAATTTTAGGAACAAGTGCCTGAGCCTCGTTTAACGGTGTAACTTCCCTTCCTCTTTTTTTAAATAGACTGATAATATTCTTTAATACATCATCATTCCTGACAAGTTCTGTTTCAAAAAATTTAACAATACAAGTTCGGGTAATATCATCATGTGTAGGGCCCAATCCCCCGGTTACAATAACTATATTACTTGATTCGCGTGCGAGTTTTAACTCCTTGATTATAGATGCTTCATCGTCGCCAACACTTATAATTTTATCAATATTAATATTGTTGGCTGAAAGCTTTTCTCCAATATAAGCTGCGTTTGTATTAACCGTATGCCCTATAAGTAGTTCGTCCCCTATTGTAATAATATAAGCGTTCATTTCAAGTGCCCGATAATAAGAGTTTAAAATTCACCAAAGAAATATACTACAACCTGCATTATGATAAGAGTGTAAAATCCCGAGATCACATCATCAATCATAATTCCCAGTCCAGTTTTGAGATTTTCAAGATTTCTTGCAGGAAATGGTTTAATTATGTCTAGTAATCGCCATAAAAGAAATGTAGTAATTACTATTCCTACTGTTTTAGGAAGAAATAAAAATGAAATCCAGGTTCCCACAATTTCGTCAATTGTACATTCTGCCGGATCTTTCCCATAGGTGTTTTCAAATTTAGTTCCTACAAATATTCCATAAATAAAAAAAATGACAATAGAGGGAATAATTATATGGAGTTTTTCAAAACCAGGAATCATAAAGATTGCCAAAGCTGCAAGTGATCCAAATGTTCCGGAAGCAATTGAAATATAACCGGTATAAAATCCGGAACCCAGTATTTTTTCAACTAAATTAAGTTTCATCAGAAAATATTTTTTTTATCACATTCTTGTTTTTTGTTATATAAATTATGCCGGTATGAAGAGTAATTATTGTCACTACCAGAGTAGCAAAAAATATTAACTGAGTATTTAAAAGAATATCAAACGCAGAATGAAAATAATTATATAATTGGGGTGTTATACTTCCAATATAGACTACCAACAGATAATAGAGAAACACCATTTGTATCAATGTCTTCCATTTTGCATAATAACTTGTGGTAAATACAAATCCTTTTCTATCGGCATAAATTCTAAGTATAGTAGTTGTGAAATCTCTAATCACAATAATGGCTACCATCCACAATTCAATCAATCCGATAATAACAAATCCAATAAATGCACACGAAGTGAGAACTTTATCGGCAAGCGGATCCATAAACTTACCCCACTCCGTTATATAATTGAATTTTCTTGCAAGCCAGCCATCATACCAATCTGAAAGTGCAGCAACTATAAATACAAGCAGTGATAGTTGTTTCAAAAACGGTTCATCAGACAGGAACAAAATCAGAAAAACCGGAGATAGAATAATTCGCAATATTGTTAATTGATTTGGCAGAGTCATTATAATTCAACACGGTTTGAATCAGCGGTATACTTATTTAATGATTTATATTCATATATTCCGGTATTATGTCCATCTTTCCAGTCGATTTTAAATGCATAATTACCGATGGTTTCAATTCCTGTAACTTCCAACTGGTTACTGAGAAAGATCGGAATATAACTGCTGCTTTGATTTAACCTGTTTGTTGTACATGTTGCACATGGACACATACCTCGCAGCTTATTCAAACTTAGTATTGTCTCTGAATTATCATCCCACAGTATCAGTAATTTATTATCATTGATAAGTTTTATTTTCAACGGTTGCATTATACTAACGGTTTGCCTGTTAATTTCTCATAAATTTCCAGGTATTTGCTGCTGGTTTTTTCGATTATAGTTTCCGGTAAATCAGGCGGTGGCGGTTGCTTGTTAAAATTTATTGACAATAAATAATCCCTAATGATTTGCTTATCATAACTTTGTTGAGCTTTCCCTTTTTCATAAAGATCTTTTGACCAGAAGCGGGAAGAATCCGGAGTTAGAAGTTCATCCACAATTATTATTTCATCTTTATATATTCCAAATTCCATCTTCGTATCGGCAATAATTATACCCTTTTCAAGTGCATAGTCTGAAGCCTTTTTATAAATATCGAGAGTTGCATTTTTCATTGTAGAGAAAGTCTGTTCATCCGTTAATTTAAGTGCTCTCTCTTCCGATATATTTTCGTCGTGTTCACCTATTTCCGCTTTTGTTGAGGGAGTGAATATTGGTTCCGGAAATTTTTCCGATTCCATTAATCCATCAGGAAGTTTTATACCGGAAATCTCTCCCGTATTTTTATAATCTTTCCATCCGCTTCCCGTTATATATCCCCTGACAATATTTTCTATTGGAATCACCTTTGCTTTTTTAACAAGCATCGATCGGCCACTCAGAACTTCAGCATATTCACTGCATTCATCCGGATAGTTATTAACATCAGTTGTAACAATATGATTAGGAATTATATCCTCAGAAAACTTAAACCAAAACTCGGATATTTTAGTCAAGACCATCCCTTTGAAGGGAATTCCCTGATTCATAACCACATCAAATGCGGATAACCTGTCGGTCATAACGAGCAAGAGATACTCCCCGACATCATAAATATCCCTCACTTTACCACGGGCAAACAGATTTAATTTAGGGAAATTTGTTTCCAGAATGACTTCAGATTTCATCGTTTTCCTGATTTTTAGTGAATCGAAATATAGTTACACGTGTATGATATTTCAACTTTGCACACCATATAACAGGTTTGTTTATTATCGTTGTATGGTTATTTTACTTAAAACAATTACAGATATTATAGTATTGCCAATCATCCAAACAGCACACTTTTAAAGAGGTTCCCATGTCTAGTGAAAAAATCCGTATAAAAGAATTTCCCTCAACATTCTGGATAGCAAATACTTTAGAAATATTTGAACGAATGTCGTGGTACGGCTTTTTTGCAGTCTCCTCTCTTTATATCACAGGTACAATTCAAAGCGGAGGTCTTGGTTTTTCAGATGAAGACCGTGGCGTATTGCAGGGTGTGGTTACTTTTTTCCTTTACTTGTTTCCAGTTGTTACAGGTGCGTTAGCGGACAGATATGGCTTTAAAAAAATGTTGATTTCTGCTTTCTTGGTGCTTATTCCATCTTATTACCTGCTTGGGCAATTGAAGACTTTCCCGACTTTCTTTGTTGCCTTTATGTTAGTTGCATTAGGAGCAGCTATGTTCAAACCGGTTATTATCGGAACAGTAACGAAAACGACAAACGATAAAACTTCATCAATGGGTTTTGGAATTTTTTATATGATGGTAAACATAGGAGGATTCATTGGACCTGTGATTGCCGGAATCGTTCGCGCAATGTCGTGGGAATATGTTTTCATCGCGTCAGCCGGATGGATGGTAGTTAACCTGATTATTGTTACGCTTTTCTATAAGGAACCTGAAACAGAAATGGATGGAGCTGATGTTCGTTCACTGGGAAATGTATTTTCTGATATGATTGAGGTATTAGGAAATGGTAGGTTCTTCTTGTTCGTATTCGGATTGCTTGTGGTTTTAGTATTAGGTTCAAAATATACCTCGGATGGATCATTTACATGGAATGATATAATCCTGATTAGCATCGTATGGGTAATCATCAATTTTGGTTACGATTTTGTTCTCCGAATAACTCAGAAAAGTGAGAGTGCGATCTGGCTTTTGAAACCGATGAGATTGGGAGACTGGCGGTTTTCTCTCTTCCTATTATTAATGTCAGGATTCTGGACAAGCTTCAACCAGATATTTTACACATTACCTTTATATATAAGAGACTTTACCGATACAACAGATCTTATGAATTTCATCGGAAGTATAATGAACTTCATCGGTATTGGCAGTTCATTCGAGGGAGTAAAAAATTCGATGGCAGTTGTCGGTCAGGTAAATCCGGAATACATAATAAATATTAATGCAGGTGCAATTATTTTCTTCCAGGTAGGCGTATCATATTTCGTAACCAAATTGAAACCATTTACCACTATATTTTGGGGAGTCATAGTAACCGTATTGAGTTTCTCCATACTTATTTTTGGCACCCTTGGCTGGGTTGTAGTAATGGGAGTTATTGTTTTCTCATTCGGCGAGATGATGGCAAGTCCAAAGTCAAAAGAATACACCGGTAAAATCGCACCGCCCAACAAAGTTGCTATGTATATGGGATACTTTTACTGGTGTGTTGCACTTGGTAACTTATTTGGTGGAATCTTATCAGGTCAACTCTACGCTGCATACGCAAGAGATATGCAGC
>JASFSF010000212.1:0-5074 GCA_050114555.1 Ignavibacteria bacterium | reverse complement strand
TAACGAGGATTAACTAAATAGAAGCATCATGTTGGAAGAATAGAAGTCTCCTGCCTTTTAATATCAAACATAGACTGAGATCATAAATATTTCACCACCAAAATTTGGTTCGCAAAATATCGGTTTTTTTTTAGATGGATTAGCACTCCCGAATTGTTGTTAAGGATATTTCTTCAGAAAGAATTAAGTTTCATTACTCAATTCTGATAATTAATACAGTACAATTATGGAAAACGTCTTCAAAAGTTATTTCTATCCCAAATCGTTTTGTATAGTCGGTGCTTCATCAAAACCAGGAAGCCTTGGTTATGAACTGACTAAATCTGTTAAAAATTATAATTACAAGGGTAAATTATATCTTATAAATCCAAAGTCTGAGGAGATACTCGGCTACAAATGCTATCCTGATATTAATTCAATCAAAGATGAAATTGACATGGCTGTGGTTATGGTTCCTAAAAAATTTGTTGAAGACACTATCTCAAAAATTTTAGCTAAAGGAATTAAAGCAATCATACTTATTACTGCAGGGTTTAAAGAGACGGGTAAAGCAGGGGCTGAAGCTGAAAAAAGGATTTTGCAATTGGTTAAGAATGCAGGGGCAAGAATGGTAGGACCAAATTGTATGGGAATAATCAACGCTTTAGAAGATGTGAAGATGAATGCAACATTCGTTGCAGAGGAACCTGAAACGGGCAGGACAGCATTCTGTTCACAAAGTGGTGCAATTGGTGCAGCGATTCTGAACTCACTAAGAGACACTGATATCCGGTTTTCTCATTTCATAAGTGTTGGCAACAAAGCAGATATTAATGAAAACGATTTGCTTGAATACTGGCAGGATGATAGCAACACTGATGTGATCACATATTATCTCGAAAGTTTTGTAGAGGGTGAAAAATTCATAAGGTACTTTATGGATGGAAGGATAACAAAACCGGTTGTGATGGTTAAAGGTGGAAGAACATCAAGCGGTATGAAAGCAGCATCTTCACACACCGGCGCAATGGGAAGCAGCGACAAAGTTGTAGATGCAATTTGTGCACAATTCGGAATTGTTAGAGCAGACGACTTAAATGACCTGTTTAACATTGCAAAAGGATTCGAGAGTTTCCCAATGCCTGAAGGAAACAGGATAGCTGTAATTACTAACGCCGGAGGTCCAGCTATATTAACAGTTGATTCACTGGAGAAACACGGACTTGCACTGGCAGAACTTTCTGAAAAAACAAAATCAAAATTGAAGGAAATAGTTCATCCTGAAGGAAGTCTCAACAACCCTGTCGATCTTCTGCCAATCGGTTCAGCCGAAGATTACAAAAAAGTAAATGAAATTGTTGCCTCGGATGAAAATGTTGATGCAGTTGTTTCTGTTTTTGTTGAACCTATTATGGTTAAAGCACTTCCCGTAATTGAAGGAATAAATGGAATAAAATCTAAAAAACCGATTTTCCAGGTCGTGATGCCTTTACCTGAATTCTGGGAAGAGTATCGCAGAAAATCAGAGACAAAGAAACCGTTGTACAGAAATCCTGAAAATCCGGCAGTGGTAATTGCAGGAATGTTGAAGTTCAGAAATAAACCGTTGAACACAGGAAGAATTACACCAGGGACTCCACCCAAAATAAATCTGAAAAATTTAAAGGGGCTATTACTGGAACCGCAAGAAGTTCAGAAGCTTACAGATTATTATAAAATACCAACAGTTAAAGCTTCTTTGATTGGTGTAAATAAAATAGATAAAATTGATATAGAGTATCCTTTAGTATTAAAAGCAGTTGGAGAGGAAATTATTCACAAATCTGATTTAAAGGGTGTTATTCTGAATATAAAAAGTGAAGATAAACTTCTTCGTGTTATTCAAGAGATGAAAAATAATTTTAAAGAAAGGAATCTTAATCTTGATTCTTTCTTGATTCAAGCTCAGATAAAACCAAAATTCGAATTGCTTGTAGGTGCATTCAGAGATCCAAGCTTTGGACCAATGGTTATGTTTGGAACCGGAGGGAAGTATGTCGAATTCGTTAAGGATACATCCATCCGTTCTGCTTACCTGACTGAAATGAACATTGACAGAATGATAAATTCAACTAAAATGGGAAAAATAATTCAGGGTGTTAGAGGTGATGAGCCGGTTGATTTGAATAAAATGAAAGATACGGTAAGAGCAGTCGGTCAAATGATGATTGATAATCCTGAAATTATTGAATGCGATTTAAATCCATTGCTGGTTGCTGAAAACAATGAGCTTTATGCCGTTGATGTAAGGATTAAGTGTTAAACTTTATCTGGTTAAAAATCTCTCAACTTATCAAGACTCGATCCCTCACCAATAGCGATTAGTTTATTTCCCACATCTACAATAGTATCAGAGCGAGGATTATAAACAAATATTCCTTTATCCTCATTTTGAATTGCAACTATTATTACATTCAACTCACTCCTGAGCGGTAGTTCAGCAAGTGTTTTTTTGTCCATAGCTGATCCTTCTTTTACGGTAATTTCTTCCATCCGCAGATCGACTGTTTTTTTACCAACAACAACATCGATAAAATCGAGCACACCTGGACGCAATACAATTTCCGCCATTCTGTGACCGCCCAATTCGTAAGGCTTAACAACCCTGTCGGCACCTGCTTTGATAAGCTTCGGTTCGGTATTATATTCAATTGCTCTTGCCACAACAAAAATATCAGGATTAAGTGATTTTGCTGAAAGTGTGGCAAAGACGTTTTCCGCATCGGAGGAAAGAACAGCAACAAGGCCTTTAGCTCTGGCAATACCGGTTCTTAGCAGTGTAGTATCGCTGGCGGCATCGCCTGTATCGTAAAGATAACCCAGGTCATCCAGCTTGCTGAAATTCTCCGCATTACGTTCAATTACAACAAAATCGACGTTTGAATTCTTTAGTTCATAGCAAATGTGTGAACCCATTCGGCCGTAACCACACACAATATAATGATCATTTAATTGATCAATACGCTTTTGCATTTTCTTCCTCCTGAAGAATTTAGTCTCAACAAATATCTGAACTCCTGCCGTTCCAATGTAAATTACAGTTCCAAAGCTGAATAGCAACAAAATTAGAGTAAATATCTCGCCTTCCGTTGAAAGCTGGTGTACTTCCTCAAAACCTGTCGTGGTAATTGTAATAATAGTCATATATAGGGAATCAGCTACATTCCATCCCTCAATTATCATAAATCCCGAAGTTCCCGAGATAATAATGATAATCAATAGCAGTATGGCATTACGAAGATTTGTATATCTGTTCCCGAGCATAGAAATTTACTTAAATTGTTTATCCTAAAGATATAAAAGTAGTTAAATATATACCTGTAGTCACAAATTTAGGTATAAATTCTTTTCATAATTATATTTGCTGAAAGATGTATAACTTATAATAAATTTCATTTCGAATAGGAAAAATTTTGATGAAAAAATTATTATTAATAACCCTTGTTTTAAGCCTTATCCTTATTACCAGTGGATGCCTTTTATTTCAATCTGTAGCATACGAAATTAAACCTGATAAAAAGGGGGGCGGTTCAGCTGTAGTTACTATTAAGGATTTGAGATCCGATGCCATAGATTCAGGTGAACTTGATATGGATAAAGAGAACTTGTTTGAATACATGTATCAGAGCGATGAGTTCATTAACCAAATGAAAGATGAGGGAAAGTCAATTACCTCAAGAGAATTAATTGTTGAGGGGAGTAAGCTAAGTGGTAAGATTAAATTTTCATTCGGTGATATTGAGCTGGTTGAAGGGATTATTTACCAGGATCCTTATTATTTCTTAACCATCCCGGCTGAAGATAGCATAATTTCTACCAATGGAGAAGTTATTGTTTCAGAAGAGCATAAAAGAATTATGTGGGACAATTCAATTGAGGTATTAAAGTTCACCATGTTCAGTGATGATGTAGAATCTGGAAATTTAATCGGTATGGCTCAGTTCCACAATCCAGAGTAATTATGTATGCAGAACTTGTTTTTGCGTTACCCTTTCGAAAAACTTTCACCTATTCGGTTCCAGAAGATTTGGAGCCATTTGCAATTAAAGGTGTACGGGCGGTTGCACCTTTTGGTAAAAGGACTTTAACCGGTTTCATTCTTAACGTATCCGAAAAAACTTCCGTTACAGAAAAAATAAAACCTATCAGGGATATACTTGATGAAATTCCGATCATTGATGAACTTGGATTGAAATTCTATACCTGGATTGCTGATTATTATTTATCCTCACCCGGCGAAGCATTACGACTTGCAGTTCCTTATGGTTCCGAAGTTGAGTCAAAAAGAAAAATAGTTTCAGATCCGGATTATTGTAAACAGTTGTTGAAGAAGGAAAAGAAAAAGAGTTCAGTTCGTGTGAAAATTCTCAATGAACTTGTAAAACGTGAAGAGATCAGTCAGTCGCATTTGCAGAAACTAACCGGCAAGAAAAATATATATTCTCACCTCCAAACTCTCCAAAAACAGGGAGCTATTTCTATACTTGATTCAGTTTCCGGAGCTAAGGTTAAGCCCAAAAAAGTTAAGTATGTTAAGCTTAATAAATCGGTGGGAGAGATTTATGCAAATTTTCCTGAACTTGAAAGCCGGTCACCAAAGCAGGTGAAACTGTTACTGGAAATAATCGCTGCTAAGGATTCACCCCTTCCGGTGGCTGAACTACTTCATAAAACAGAATCTTCAAAATCATCTCTTGATTCTTTGGAGAAAAAGGGATTTGTTTCATTGTTCGACAAGGAAGTGGAACGAAGACACAAGGAAGTTTATCATGAAGAACATCAAAAGTTAACCTTGACTTTGGGGCAAAACTCCGTAATTAAGGAAATTCTTCCTTCAATAAACAATGGACAGTTTAAAACCTTCTTGCTTCATGGAGTTACCGGAAGCGGTAAAACACAGATTTATATCGAACTTACAAAAGTGATTTTGGAGCTGGATAAAACAGCGTTGATTCTTGTTCCGGAAATTTCGTTAACTCCACAAATGACTGCAAGATTCTACAATAATTTTGGTGATACTGTTACTGTAATACATAGCCGTATGTCTGCAGGCGAA
>JASFSF010000211.1:0-5102 GCA_050114555.1 Ignavibacteria bacterium | reverse complement strand
ATCAGTCCATGTTTGACCAAGGTCGGTGGTTTTAAGAACTTTTGGAGTTCCACGCATTGAAAGCAATGCAAAGGCTGTATTTTCATCTGTTGGGTGTGTTTCAAATCCTGAAATTCTTCCCAATGCAACTTCATCATAATAGTTAGTTGCATTAAACGTAAGTCCTCCGTCCGTAGATAAATATGGAGGGCTGCTGGCAGTCATGTTCCTAGCTGTCCAGACAATTTGCGGATTAACAAGTGATGTTTTTAATTGTGAAAAACTACTCGCTCCGTCAAAACCACCGGGCATTGTAGTTAGTGTCCAGGAAGTACCGAAATTGTCAGTTCTCCATACACCCGCCGAACTCATAGCAAAAACTAAATCAGGATCCTGTTTAGAATCGGCAAGTTTTACAAAGAATGGACCATTCGGGTAATCAACCATATTTCCTAAATATTCCCAATTAGCTCCGCCATCCAGCGAACGCCAAATCCAATTATATTGTGACGATTCCATCATTTTGTTAACATCATTGTAGTGCCAGACGGCTTCATATCCATCACCGCTTGGTGCAATCACCCAATTGCTTGTAGCATCCGGGTTTGCACCGGAATACCAGCTTCCATTATCCTGCATACCACCGATGTAGCGGTCTACACCAGGCGCTTTGTCTACACCATAAAATTGTGTTGTATTAAATCCCAGCAAAACTTGATTTGGAGGGTCATCTCCGAATTCACCCGTTTGAGAGAAAGTTTCTCCTTTATCATCAGAGAACATTACTCCCCCATCATTGCAACCTATGAATCTGAAACTCTCACTAGCTTCATCCGTTTTAAGAAGCACAATGTTGTGATGATCAACGTGGACACCCTTATCGGTTCCGCCGAATTGGCCATACGCATCAGTTACATTTGTTATGGTGAGACCTTTTGTGTAGACAGGTTCGTAATTAATCCTGATAACCGCATCAAAATTAATTGCACCAAAATCTACATCGCTAATACCCGTTGGGGCTTCAGGCCAGTATGCATAAGTATTTTTATATAATGCACCATTAAACTGCGCTATATTAGCATCGGGTGCGGCAGCGTTATAAGGTACTGCATTGATAAAAGTATACTCACGGTCTATACCTCCCAGAGCAGATGCTCTATCACTAAGGTCAAAAATTCCATTGTTTTCATGATCCCTAAATGACGCCATCAGCTGAATATTATTGTCAATATCCCAGACTTCAAAAGGCACAGCAACATAATCCTGGTATTCAAAATTTCCAGCATTATACACAAATCGATGGGCCATTTGAGTTGCTCCGTTGCCAAATCTTACCTCAACGGATGTGTAATCAGTATCATCAAGACTTATGGTTCCAAAGAAGTTTGCACCATAGTCTAAACCGCCTCCGGCAAAACTACCACCCCAATTGACAAACCAGAAAAATGAACTTAGATTTTCCTGATCAACACCGGTTATTCCGATTGCTGTATCAACAACGTCTGTAACATCCAGCTGAAACAATTGCTGACCACCCACAAATACCTGGTTTTCATCATATGGATTAACAGATATGGTATTATTATACCAGGTTTGAGCTCCCAGCCAATTATAATCATTGGTACCCTCGTGAGCAAACCAGGTTGCACCTGCATCGCTGGAACTAAATAGGGCTGATCCCACTGGACCACCCTCAGCACTGATGTATATTTTATTCGGATTAGATGGAGAGATAGCCAGTTCCATACGCAAAACACCCGCAATACCAGTTGCAGATTCAACCCATGTCTCTCCAGCATCAGTAGATTTTAAAACCGTCGTTGCGTTAACAGTTGCATATTGATTATTGAAATCTGTCGGGTCAGCTCTAAGATCTTCAACATTATTACTACCTGCATCATATTTCTTTGCCCACGTAACTCCACCATCAGTTGATTTCCAAATTCCTGAGTTTGGAGTGCCGCTAAGGTAATTGAATCCGGGTGCAACCGCAGCAACAATAATATCCGGAGTTGCCGGATCTACAGCCATGCGCATTATATTTTCAAATTCCGGATTTGTTGAGGTACTTGTTAACTGGTTCCAGGTAGCACCTCCATCTGTAGATTTCCATATACCACTTCCGTCAACCTGATCTACGTTACCGAAACCTTCCCCGGTACCAACATAAATAGTATTAAGATCTGAAATACTCCAGGCTAAAGTGCTGGTAGCTAAATTCGGTAGAGAAGCTGTTAAATGAGTCCAGTTCTGCCCGGCGTTTGTAGTTTTCCAAACACCACCGCCAACGGAACCTGCAATCCATGTATCAAAATTGGGATCAGTAGGATCAACCAGAATACCTCTGGTTCTACCAGCGACATTTCCCGGACCTCTTTCTTCCCAATTTAAAACAGCATCCGGACTGAGTCTTCCAAGCTCTTCCGTACTGCTTATATGTTTAGCCTTAAGCAGTTCTTTTATCTGATAATTAATCGGGTAGTCAGGCCTATCATGTCCGGGTTTCGTTCTGATACCATTATGCCATTCAGCAAAAAGGTTTGGACTGTCTTTATCGACATATCCTTTAATTCTTTTCTTCCTTTCGGAAATTGGAATTTTACCTTTGTATTCCTTATTTCCAATTAAACTTAAGTCTCCTTTCTGCTTAAAAGCTAAATCGTTTGTTTTGTTTACATCATTATTGTTAAGAAAAACCGAACTTGAAATTAGCCCGGCAAAAATAACAACAACAAATGTTACCAGTAAGTTGTTCCTCATATTCCTCTCCTCAATTTATTAGTGAAATAATATAAGTATATAAATAACCATTTAATTTGGTTTATTTATTCAGTTCTTTTATAGGATTAACTATCTTCTTTTTCTTTTTTATATCGTAAATATATCCTGGAACATTCCCTTCAGAATTTTCTTCCCCTTTAACAATACCTGGAATGATCGAAACCTGAATTTGATAATCATTGATCCACTGAACGCTTCCGGGTCCTACAGCATCTTCAAAGATTATTTTTTCATTATTAAGATCGTAGAGAAAATATTTTAGGGGTGCTAGTTCATTACCATCCAATGATTTTGTAAAACAGAGAACACATGATTTATCTGAATTCATCTGAATAGAATAATTATCGTTAAATTTTTCTTTCGCTAAATTTACGTACTCATCCAATGTCTCTATATTTTCGGTTCTATTATCATTTGAATCCTTTATTTTTGAGGATTCTTCAGATGTGCTGCATTTAAAGGAGAGGGTGAAAAGTGCAAATAACATCAGTAAATAAGGAATTCTTTTAACAAGCTCCATCTACCGCCCTATACTTAATATATGTAATACAAAATTTAATAAAATGATTTTGAATTACTGTTTTAACATTTATATTATAATTTTTATAATATTGATACTTCCCAGTTTGACTGAATATATGATTCATCCTCAATATAAAAAAAACATTTAACTAAAACAGAACTTTTAAAAAGATTTTAAAAATTATTTTTATTGAGTCTAGAAGTTATTTCTTACTCATAGATAAATATTTCATTTTGGACACTGTGACAATATAATTTTAATGGTTTTCAAAATGTATTCCCACTAATATTTAGCAAACCGACAATCGGAGCATATGTAATGAACAATGATGAATTCTTTAAGAATAGCTTGAAAGTTAAATATCTTTTAAATAACTTTTTATATACACAAATATTTCATATGCAATTATTGCTAATATCAAGTATTATTATTTTTAACATTGAATCCAAATGTCATACACAAAAAAACAAATTGACTCATATGATTATGATGAGGATTACTTTCAACCGATTGTTGAACTCTATCTGCTTTCATTAAATCACTACAAAAAATATTTTAATTCACTGGATTTCAATATTTCCCCTCCTCAGTGGCATGCCCTTAACAGACTATGGAAGGAAGATGGCCTTACTCAAGCTGAATTAGCAAAAAAAATATTTCGGGACTATACATTTATTACACGATTACTAGATGATTTGGAGAAAAAGGGTTTTGTTCAAAGAAATATTGATCCTGCTGATAGAAGAGTGAACCGGATATTCTTAACAAAAAAGAGTAAAGATTTTAAATACAAAGCATATCCTTATTTTCTTGACAGAGCAGAAAAACTTCGAAATGGTTTAACTGATGAAGATTTAGAAACACTTCGAAAACTATGTAAGCGATTAATAAATAACTATTCACATTTTAAATAATAGACTCTTCTTCATTTAATATATAATTAAAGGAGGATGCCAAAATGTATAAAAATAAACTATCGTATTTACTATTAATTTTATCCTTAATCCTGACATATAATTTTCTTCATCTTAACGTAAATCAATTCAATTCGGACCCTTCCGTAACAATAAAGTGGAAAACAGAAAATGAATTCAAAACACCTGAATCGGTCCTGTTTGATGCTGTTAATAACATCATTTATGTTTCAAATATAAATGGCAGTCCTATGGAAAAAGACAGAAATGGATTTATTTCCAAGCTTGGATTGGACGGCAAAATTATTAACCTTGAGTGGATAACCGGTCTTAATGCACCAAAGGGTATGGGAATTTATGGAAGCAAACTTTTTGTAGCTGATATCAATCGCGTAATTGAAATTGATATTAATTCTGGAAAAATTGTCGATGAATACTCTTCTCCAAAAGCACAATTTCTTAATGATATTACAGTACATTCATCGGGTGTTGTTTATATATCAGACAATGTGGCTAATATTATTTTTCAGTTAGAAGAGAAAGAAATCAAACCCTGGCTGGTATCACCAATTCTCGATTTACCCAATGGACTGTTTGCAGAAGAAAATTACCTTCTGATCGGAATGAATAATTCAATATTAAGCGTAGACTATAAAGATAAGAATATAAAGAGTATTATTAATAATACTGATTTCATCGATGGTTTGGTTTCTAGGGGTGACGGGACTTATCTCATTTCTGATTTCAGCGGTGCTATACATTCAGTTGAACCAGGTAAGGATAAAGTAAAGATCATCGATACAACAGATGAAGAGATAATGGCTGCGGATATCGATTATATCATTGATAAAAGATTACTCATCGTACCAACATTTACGGACAATAGAGTATTCGCTTATGAACTA
>JASFSF010000210.1:0-5106 GCA_050114555.1 Ignavibacteria bacterium | reverse complement strand
CAGCAAATTATGATGCATTTTTAATCAGTGCATCAGGACAGGTTGTACAAAGCGGTGTTCTTTTTAGATGTTCCTCAAAATACACAAGCGGTGGAGCAGCCGAAGCCGCTAGAACAGACCTTGTAAATAACGATAGCTGGACAATTACAGACGGGGGGCCATTACCATAATGAATATAAATGAAAAATTCACTAAATCTACTTATATATGCATTCATGGGAATGTATGCTGTACAACTAATAGGGCTAAATGTAAAGATGAATATTATTTTATGAAAGTTACTAACGAACAAGTTAGTAGCGATAGAGAAGTATTAGACAAATATAATACTTTAAATGAACTTATTGCAGCTTTTCCAGGGAAAACTTTACCAGATGAATTTATTAATACATCTGAAAACATAAAAAAAGAGGTATAAGGCTATGGCTAGAGGATTTAACAGAATAGCTCAATGGTTAGGGGTATATGATGAAAAGAAATACGAAACCCTTGATAAAATAGGACAGTTTTGTAAATCAAAAATGGATGAATACGCGGCCGTAGATACTGGGTACATGAAATCTAGAAATGAATATAAAGTAACAAAATATTTTAAGCAAAAACTTGAACTAAAAAATGATTGCGGATATAGTGGGTATATTGAATTTGGAACCTACAAAATGGTGGCACAACCATTTGTTAGGCCATCTGTTTTTAACCATTTATCAGAGATACGGGCTATAGCAAGGAGTGTAATGAATGACCTTTGATAATTTGCAAAAATATGTAATAGCTAGAATAAAAGAACTAGTAACAATAACAGTATGTCAGGAAGAAGCTGGAGAATTTGACGATTACCCATATTTGATTGTCAAATTTCCTTCTGCTGATTTTAGAATTAGAAAAAGAGGAGATTATATTTGTGAAGTTGATTTTTGGGATAATACAAATAACAAAGATACTATTATTGCTCAATCAGATGCTCTAAAAGCGGGATTTGATTATTACTGGCAGAGCGAAACAGGAGGATTTTATACAAGCTTTATTATATTTGAAGGTGGAATCCTAGCAGGTAAAGAAAATATGTGCAGAATACAACAAAGGTATATACTAAAAGCAAGATAAGGAGGGGTATTAATGGCAAAAGGTGTTGTAACGACGACTGTACCATTAGCAAATGATATTGTTTATGGTGAGTTTAAAATATATGCTAATTATGAAATGCCTTCACAACTAGAACTAGGAGCAACACAAGGCGGATGTAAGATAGATATAAATAGAGTTATTCAGGAAATGAAGTTCGATGGTGCATATGGACCCATAAAAGGATTAAGGAGATATGAAAGAATAGATTCAAAAGTTACACTACAACAACTAACTTTAAAGTATTTTAATAAGAAAAAAATATCTGATGGTGAATCAGATGGGACATGGGAAGCTAAAGACTGGAGTGCGACAGGTGGTACTTATACAGCTGAAACTACTATTGTAAACTCAGGTTTACAATCAGCAAAAATGACAGCAGACACAAACCAGTATGGTATACATGAAGTGTTTGCATCTGCAAAAGATTTAACAGTCTTTGATAACAATGAATCATCAGATACAAGCGATTATATAGGTTTTGCAATTTATATTAGTACTCAGGATAAAGCAGACTTAGGAACTGCAGACCTTAGAGTTAGTTTACATTGTAACGCCGAAAATACAGAGACAGACGCGTATTATTATGATGTTGCGGCGGCCGATTTGACAGCGGATGAATGGACAACATTTAAAGTTTTGAAATCTGCATTTTCAGCAATTGGCGGAGGTTCGGAAGATTGGGCGGCAATAACTGGAGTAAGTCTAAAACTTAGTGGGGCTCCTAGTGACGAAGTTATATGTTATATTGATTCAATAGATTTAATTCAAGCTCAAAGTCAAGGTACTTTATTACCTGTGAATGGCGGTGGAGCGAGTTACACAGATGAAACGACATATAAAGAATATAGACCAAATTTAACTTTAAATGATGATGAATATTATGATAATATCGCAGTAGTAGGCCAAAAACACGATGGAAAAAATTTTATGTTCATATTCAAAGATGTTTTAAATGATGGAGCAATAAATGCGGCTTTACAGGAAAAAGAATCAGTGATAAGTGAAGTAGTTTTAACAGCCCACTATGAAACTACAAAACCTACTACATGCCCAATCAAAATAAGAGATTATCAAGTCTAAAGGAAGGAGTTGTTTTTTATGGCAAAAGGTGTTTTTAGTCCACAAGTACCGACGGATAATGATGAAATGCTAGGCGAAGGAGTTTTTTACATTAACTATGGTACTGACGATTTTATATTAGGTGCAACAATGGGAAATAGCAAGCTAGAAATTGAAAAAGAAATAAAAGAAATAAAATTCGACGGTGCATATGGCCCCCACAAAGGTCTAAGAAGGTACACAAGATATGTACCTAGATTCAAAGTAAACCTTTTTACATTGACTTATACAAGTTTAGGCTATGCATGTCCGGTAACCGTAACTGACAAAGGAGACTATCAAGAAATAGCATTTAATCTCAATATAGAGGACACAGATTATGCAACAAATATAGCTTTCGTAGGGAAAAAACTAGATGGAAAAGCTTGCATTATAATAATCGAAAATCCTTTACAGGATGGAAACATGACTTTTGATTTTAAGGAAAAAGAAGAGGTTGCCCCAGAATTACAGTATACAGGGCATTATGCTTCTACTACACCAACAACAGTACCGATTACCATTAGAGAGTATGCAGCATAAAAAATAAAAAGATAGGAGAGTCTAGAAGATGATTAATTTTGATGCTTATATGCTATTGAGTGAAATATTATCTATTATGGGGATTGAAGAAAAAGTAATAGAAATAAATGAGTCAATAGAAAAAAAAGTAGCATTTTTAAGGAAAATTTACAAAGACTGGGAAGTTAACAAAGAATCAAAAAAAGTAATTGAAAAAGAAAGAAACCAATTGGCCATGGCTCTAATTGGTGGGTTTATTACTGCTAATATATACAAGGCAAAAAAACCTTTAAAGGAATTTATGATAATTTCTTTAGAAATAAATGAGGAAGAATTTAATAATTTAAGTGGTAGTGAAATTATTGATAAATTTAAAGATATAATAAGTGATGCATTACCTAAAATTTTAAAAGAAAAGGTAAACAGTGCTTTAAAGAATCAAGAATCAAGTTTAAAAAAAACATTATAATTGAAAAGTTAATGTATGAATATAAAGATTATAATTATATTAAGATAATCCTGAAACTTCCTTATACAGAAGGATTAAAAATATTAAACAAAATAATTGAAAGAGAAAAGAAAAGGATTAAGGAACGAGATGAAGAAATGCTATTTAAATTATTTTTGTTTGATTGTGGAAATGGTAATTTTGAGGGAAGTTTTCAGGATTATTTGGATAAAAACAGAAAAAAACAAGAAATAAATAATATAAAAGTAGAAGATAAAAAAGACAAGGAAAAACAATTAATAGAAATGTCAAAAAAAATAATTGAGCTTGACAGGAGGGCTATAAATGAGAATAAAAGAAAGATATTTAAAAGCTAAAAAAAGCGGTTATAAGGGGACATTTGAAAAGTTTATCGAAGATGAACAAAGAATAGTAAGTGAGGCCGAAAAATTAAGAATTTATGATAAGAATCAAGACCATTTCAAAGATAAAACTTTTAAAACTATTAATATAAATTTAATGTTTTTTAAGCATTTAGCTAGGAATGAAATGACAAAGACCTTAATGCTTAGTGAAATTTACCAGCAAACTTTTGATTTTGCAATTAGATACAATTTGTTACATCCTGTTGATCAAAAAGAACATCAACAACAACTTTTAATTTTAAAATGCGATTTATTTGATGAAGAAGAAAAGAAGGGAGATGTATAAAAATGCCCTTGATTAGCTTAAATGAAGCTAAAACATTATTACAAATAAATGTTACTACTCATGATTCATTGATATTAATGTTAATACCTATTATTGAAAATGAAATCATAGAATATTGTAACAATGAATTTATAGGAACATATGAATCGACAAATGGTATTATGCCGACTGTTTATATGTATTCAAATACTATGTATTTTACTACGCTTGATAATTCACTTAATGATGACATAGAAGATTTTACAACAAAAAACTTTAAAGCTGGAGATGTTTTAAGAGTTTATAATTCATTACATAATGATAGAATGTATACTATTTCAAGTATAGCCACACATAAAATAATATTAGATTCAATTAATATTGTTAATGATGAAGACGCTGGAAACACTCTAGTTGTGGCGAGAGTTGATTTCCCGCAAAAATTAAAATTTATAGCTGCTAGGATGATAAAATGGGGAATGCAAAAGTATGGATTTTTTAAACAAGAAAAATTCGACGATTATTCATATACTCGAGATGAAAAATTAATCAATGGATATCCTCAAAGTATTATTAGTGGATTAAATGACAATAGGTCATTATATAGAAAAACAATCCCTTACAACATCCTATATTACAGACAACAATAGTGGAGGTGTATTATTATGATAGAAGATTTCTATGTTGCATTAACCAGGAAAACGCCAACTTATAGTAAAAATGCAAGGTCTGAAAATATAAAAACCTATAGTTCAGGAACGATAATAAATGGATATATAGGATCTAGGGTGGATATCCCTTTGTTAGAAGGTGGAAAGAGAACAATAAAAACACAATATAAATTTTTTTCTGATACCGAATGTAATTTTGATGACATAATTATTTATAATGGTGAAAACTACATCGTTAAGTCGGACATGCAAAATACTATACATGCTAATCATCATTACAAAGGTTATGTTGAAAAATACGAGAATATTGACTAAAAGGGGGTGTAAACATTGCAAATTTTCGAAGTTTTCGGAGATGTAATATTAAATGATCCCGGTGTAGCAAACACATTGCATACAATTAGTCGAGCTGTAGACCATGCAAACCAACGTTTTACGCAACTTTCAAATATGGCGGCTAATGTTGGGTCTTCTTTAATGCAGTTAGGAAGCCGAATGACTGAAAGCGTAACAAAACCTATTTTGAATGTAATAAAGGACAGTGTGATGTTA
>JASFSF010000209.1:0-5118 GCA_050114555.1 Ignavibacteria bacterium | reverse complement strand
GAAGTCTAATTGGATTTATGATACTCTTCTTTATTGGTGGTACCGTTGATAGGAGAGTTGTTCACTCAGGCAAATACAAATATATTCCTGTAGATGCTGTTGAAAAAGTTGAGGCCTGGTTTAACAGGTATGGCTATAATGTGATTTTAATAAACAGATTTCTTCCGGGCACAAGATCTGTCATTTCATTCTTTGCAGGAATGAGTGGTCTGAAAGTTAAGAAGACTATAGTTCTGGCTACACTTAGTGCTCTATTCTGGAATGCAATAATGGTATATCTTGGTTATGTATTCGGGAATAATGTGGCTCTGGTCGATAAGTATCTTTCAACTTATAGTTACATAGCTGTTGGATTAACTATACTTGTTGCATTGTTTTTTGTTGTCAAAATTATTTTTAAAAAAAGAAAAAATAATAAATGACATTCCTGAAAAAATATTTTACCCCTAAAAGTGAGGAAGAAAAGAAAAAGTTAAAACGAGACGGACTTCTATTAATTCTTAGTGGAATTATTCTGGGCATATCATTCCCGCCATTCCCGTTTCCGTTAACTCTATTAATTTTTGCGGGGTTTGTTCCCTTTTTGTTTGTGTTGGAAAACAGGAATTCTCTGGCTCAAATTAATCGTGCAACATACCTGTTATCATTTGTCTTTTGCATTATTACGGTTTATTGGGTCGGAAGCTGGCAGTCGGAAGCAGACCCTTTCTTAATGATGGGTGGCGGTGTATTACTTTTTGCATTACCAGCTGTTATGATTATTCCTTCAACATTATATTATCTCACAGTTAAAATATTTAATAAGAACATTGCTTTCTGGATGCTTCCGGTGTTTTGGGTAACAGGAGAGTACCTTCTAACATTAACTGATCTTAAGTTTCCCTGGCTAGTTCTGGGTAACGGTCTCGCAAAATTCACAACATTCATCCAGTTTGCTGACGTCATTGGTGCGTTTGGATTGTCATTAATTGTTTTCTATATAAATCTGTTTTTATTCAAAGGGATAAAGAGCTATAAGGAAGGCAATCTGGTTTCAAAGTATTCAATAATTGCTATTACCATTTTCATACTTTTTGTTGTTTACGGAGTTGTAAGTATATCTAAATACGAACATTCACAAAAAGAGATTAAGGTTGGGATTATTCAACCTGATTTAAACCCATGGGAAAAATGGCAGCAGACTAATCTTCAGGAGCTGGTTGATAACTATATTAAGTTATCTCAACGTGCAGTTGACGAAGGAGCGAAAATAATTTTCTGGCCGGAAACAGCTTTGCCTGTGTACTTAATGCAAAACATGTACAGGGCAAATGTTGAAAGCATTCGAAGATTTTTGGAAAAGAATGATGTTCCACTTTTAACAGGTATGCCGTATATAAAATTTTTTATAGATAGCAGCAAAGCTCCATCAGATGCAAAATATAATGCACCCGGGAAATATTATTATATAACTAATAACGCAATAATTCTATTAGAACCGAATAAACGTGAGTACCAGCACTACGGTAAAATGCATTTGGTACCGCTGGGTGAGCACGTGCCTTTTGTTGAACAATTTTCATTTCTAGCTGATTTTCTTAAATGGGGTGTTGGTATAAGCGGCTGGAATGTTGGTAAAGACACGGTTGTCTTTAAAACATCTGTTGAGATCGATAACGTAATTCAGGAAATTAATATTTGCGGGCTCGTTTGTTATGAATCTATCTTCCCTCTCTTCGCACCAAATTTTATTCAGCGTGGCGCTGAATTTATAGCTGTGGTAACAAATGATAGCTGGTATGGAAATTCAAGTGGGCCTTATCAACATAAAGAATTTGCAGTTCTCCGTGCAGTTGAAAACAGGAGATCGGTAATCCGGTGTGCTAACGGTGGAATTAGCTGCATTATAAATCCGCTTGGCGAAACAATAGCAGAAACTGAAATGTTTAATACTGAAGTTCTTGTTGGGATAGTCCCTCTACAAAATGAGTTGACATTTTACTCTGACAATCCTTGGATAGTTACTGCAATCATATCAATTATTTCAGTATTGGTTGTAGTATTAAATATTATTCTGTTCCTAAAACGAAAATTTAAGCACTAAGAAAAATTATATGAAAAGATATATCGACTTAAGAAGCGATACAATTACAAGACCGTCACCTGAAATGCGTAAAGCTATGTATGAAGCTGAAGTTGGTGATGATGTCTTTAAAGAAGATCCGACTGTAAATAAATTGGAAGAGTACACAGCAGAACTTCTTGGAAAAGAAGCAGCACTTTATGTACCAAGCGGAACTATGGCAAACCAAATATGTTTAAATGTTTTAACCGAACCGGGTGATGAAGTAATATGTGAGATTGACGCACATATATTTAACTATGAATCTGCATCACCATCAAAGTTAAGCGGAATACAGTTACTTCCACTGAAGGGAAAACTCGGTGTGCTTAAAGCGGATGAAGTTGAAAGATACATTCGACCGAAAGAAGCGTATTACATGCCTCGAACAAAAATTATAGAAGTTGAAAATACACATAACAGGGCAGGGGGAACAATCTGGCCAATAGAAAATATTATTGAATTAAAAAGTCTGGCAAAAAAATACAATCTTTACTATCATCTTGACGGGGCGAGAATCTGGAATGCATCTGCTGAAACCGGAATAAGTGTAAATGAATATGCTTCACATTTTGATACTGTTTCCTGCTGTCTTTCAAAAGGGCTTGGCGCTCCGGTGGGATCGGTGGTTGCAGGAAGCAAGGAGTTTATTAAAGAAGCTTTCCGTATCAGGAAATCTTTTGGGGGAGGAATGAGGCAGGTCGGTATACTGGCAGCTGCTGGATTATATGCCTTACAGAACAATCGTGAAAGATTAAAAGAAGATCACAGACGTGCTAAAATTTTAGCAGAGCGAATAAATGAAATTAAAAATCTTGAAATTGATTTAAATGCTGTTCATACAAATATTCTTTTATTTAAACCGTTAACAATGACGGTGCCCGAAGCAATGAAGACATGCAAAGATGCAGGTTTATTAGTCCTGCAAGGAACTGCGGATACACTGAGGGCTTTAACATATTTAGGACTTGAAGATGAAGATATTGATGAAGCTGTTGTGATTTTAAAAAAACTATTTGATTAAGTAACCATTGGCAACTTCATAAAAGGAACTTAATTGATCTTTAATCCATCGTCTGTTTTTCCCCAATTCTTTAGCCATGATTTTCGCGACTGCAGGAGCTATATCAATTGCTGCTTTTGCATCGAGGAATAAAATGCGAATTCTGCGAGCTAAAAAATCCTCAACTGTTCTGGCCATACTATTTCTTATACTCCAGATAATCTCCCCGGCTGTGTAATCGTAATCCGGATGGAGTTTATTTGCCAATTTCAATTTACTGCATAGATATTCTACATCGTCTGCGTCAGAGCCATACATAACGTAATGTTTATTTTTGATTCTTGCATTTGTATAACCGTGCAGTTTAAGATTTTCGGTAACACAAGGTTTAAAATCCAATCCGGCAATTGCAATAGCCTGGTCTATTGTATCTTCTGCCATTTTCCTGTATGTAGTCCATTTCCCTCCGGCGACTGTTATTAATCCACTTCTTGAAATGCTGACAGTATGTTCACGTGAAATTGCTGCCGTGTCATCTTCGTTACCTTTATTCACAAGTGGTCTGAGTCCTGAGAACACACTCAGGATATCATCTTCCGTTGGATCTTTCTCGAGATATTTTGAAGCCGTAGTTATAAGGAATTCTATCTCATCCTCTTTTGCAACCGGTTCTAGAGACGGTTCATTAACTTCCATATCGGTTGTGCCGACAAGAACTTTATTATGCCATGGAATTGCAAATAAAACTCTCCCGTCAGATGTATGAGGGACCATTATTGCATGATCTCCAGGTAAGAAAGATTTATCAAGAACGATATGAGTTCCCTGACTGTGAACAATAATCGGCTTTACTTTTTTATCATCCATAGTTCTTATGGAGTCAGAAAAAACACCGGTAGCATTTATTACAACCGTGGAATTTAATTTATACTCTTTCCCGGTAAAGGAATCGCGTGCGATCACTCCTGATATAAAGTTATTCTTTTTCAATATTGAGGAAACCTCAAGGTAATTAATTATATCAGCTCCCAGTTCATCGGCGGTTTGAACCATACTGATTAGCAAACGTGAATCATCGAACTGACCATCGAAATATATTACACCCCCGCGAAGATCATCAGTTTCCACAGTCGGAATTTTTTCAATTGTCTCTTCGACTGAAAGCAATCTTGAATCCCCAAAACCGTATTTTCCGGCGAGCAAGTCATATAGTTTTAATCCAACTCCATAAAAAGTTCCTTCCCACCAATCATAACGTGGAACAATAAACGGAATGTTATGTACAAGATGCGGTGCGTTCTGAAGTAATAATCCTCTCTCCCGTAATGCTTCAAGAACAAGAGAAATATTCCCTTGCTGCAGATACCGCACTCCACCATGTATGAGTTTAGTGCTTCTGCTGGATGTGCCTTTTCCAAAATCATTTTGTTCCAGCAGAAGTGTTTTATAACCACGTGCCGAAGCATCGATGGCTGCACCAACGCCGGTTGCACCACCACCGATAATTATAAAATCCCAGTTTTCGGATTTATCGGATAGCTTGTTTAATATTTCTTCTCTATTTAGCAATTACCAGTTATTTTAAATTTATTAATCTTCACGCTTTAAGCTGCCCGTGAGTTTAAGCTTAACCTGGTTAAACTTCTTCGAAAGCCATTTAAAGAATTTGATTTCATCACGGCATAAGAATTCATCGATTATAAATGACAACTCGTAGGCTCTAAGATATCCATATGATTTATGCGGATTTTCAATTCCCTCATTCTCATAGTCGTTGTCCACCATCAACATATTCGGTTTAACTCCCTTTTTATTCGGCTTAAACATCTTTCCCAGGTCTGTACTTTGTGCAAGCTTATCATCAATATCTGCAAGATTTATCCATTCCCTTGAAATACAATCTGGAGTGTACAAATCTTTTACGTCTGTAACTACACTGCTCCGATCATCTTTTAACTTTTGCAGGATAAATGGTATGCCAAGCGGGGATCCAATAGTTACCAGTGTTCCGACA
>JASFSF010000208.1:0-5124 GCA_050114555.1 Ignavibacteria bacterium | reverse complement strand
ATCCGCAGGTCATGCACTTTAGGCATGTTCCGTTTCTTACCATTGTCATACTCTGGCATTCCGAACAGATATCCCCGGTGTAACCCTTTTGCCGGGCTTTTAAAACCTTGCTGTTCATAAGGACTTTTTCACTTGCAACAACCTTCTGCTGGTTTGCATCCGTATTTGTTGCAAGGTTATAGTTGTAAGTCGGTTCGTTATCTTTATCAAGCTCGACAACTCTTTCGCTTACAATTTCTTCATCGGTATATTCCGGTTCGGCTTCACTCAGGTTCTTAACAATTCCCGGAGATGCTTTGGATTTAATCTCATCAGGTTCAACATGAGCAAGATCGTACCTGCCCATATATGTAACCGCAAGCTCTCTGAAAATATAATCGATAACCGAAGTTGCCATTTTAATTTTTTCGTTGCCTGTAACAATACCGCTGGGCTCAAATCTTGTAAAAACAAAAGCATCGACAAATTCATCCAGCGGGACACCATGCTGCAAACCCAGGGATATCGAAATTGCAAAACAGTTTAACAGGCTCCGGAAAGCGGCTCCTTCACGGTGCATGTCTATAAATATTTCACCGATCTGTCCGTTAATGTAATCGCCTGTTCGCAGGTAAACAGACTGCCCGTTAATCTTGGCTTTTTGCGTGTAACCGGAACGCCTGTCGGGCAATCTTCTTCTTCTTGCGATGTAGCGGTGAATAATTTTTTCAGCAACCCTTACAATATCGTGCTTATCTTTTTCCTCGATTGCTTCTTCCAGTACCTCATCGCTAACAATGTTCAACGGCTGTGAGAGCTTCGATCCGTCGCGGTAAATAGCATTGGCTTTAATTCCAAGTTTCCAGGATTCCAGGTATGCGTCTTTTATATCTTCAACAGTTGCACTGTTCGGGAAGTTGATCGTTTTTGAAATCGCACCTGAAATAAACGGCTGTGCCGAAGCCATCATTTTTAAGTGGGCTTCCGGCCTGATGAATCTGGTGCCTTTTTTCCCGCATTTGTTTGCGCAATCAAAGACAGGGTAATGTTCGTGTTTAAGGAAGGGGGCTCCTTCAATTGTCATTGTACCGCAGACATAATCGTTTGCGGAAGCTATTTCCTGCCTGGAAAATCCGAGTTCTTTTAGAAGATCAAAATCCGGCGAGTTGATTGTTTCTTTAGATAATTTTAGTTTTTTTGTAAGGAACTCATCGGTAAAATTATATTTGCTGAAGGCGAATCCAATCTCAAAAACACTTGGAAGCATTTTTTCGATCTTCGACATTACCTCATCGGTAAATCCTTTCGATTTGAGAGATTCCGGATTGATATACGGACATCCGTTCAGCGTTCCCTGTCCCTTTGCATATTTTACAATTTCATTTACCTGGTCTTTGTTGTAGCCAAGTGCCGTTAATGCAGGCGGTATTGATTGATTGATAATTTTAAAGTATCCGCCGCCGGCAAGTTTCTTGAATTTTACCAGGGCAAAATCGGGTTCAACCCCGGTCGTGTCGCAATCCATTAAAAGACCGATCGTGCCGGTTGGAGCAATTACCGTAACCTGTGCATTCCTGTAACCATGTTTTTCACCCAGCTCAATAGCTTTGTCAGCATCTTCCCTTGCAGCTTTCAGCAAGTCGGAAGGACAGTGCTGCGGATTTATTCCCATCGGGTGAATGGTTAATTCTTCATACTCTTCATCAGGGACATTGTACGCTGCTCTTCTGTGGTTCCGCATTACCCTGAGCATATGATTTTTATTCTTTTCATATTTCGGGAATGGTCCAAGCTCGCTTGCCATCTCGGCAGAAGTTGAATATGCAGTCATATGCATAATTGCTGTAAGTGCGCTGCATATTGCAAAAGCTTCCCGGCTGTCGTAAGGAATTCCCTGAAGCATTAATAATGAACCAAGATTCGCATAGCCTAATCCAAGTGTTCTGAAATCATAGCTGTTTAACGCAATCTCTTTGCTTGGGAATTGAGCCATTAAAACGCTTATCTCGAGTGCAATTGTCCATAACCGGCTGGTATGCCTGTAGTCATCAATATTAATTTTTTGTTTTTTCTTATCGTAGAATTTTACAAGGTTCAGCGATGCCAGGTTGCAAGCAGTATCATCGAGAAACATATATTCACTGCAGGGATTCGAAGCCTTAATTTCACCATCTTCGGGGCATGTATGCCATTCATTAATTGTGGAATGGTATTGTATTCCCGGATCGGCGCTTGACCATGCAGAGTAAGCAATATGATCCCAGAGTTCCCTGGCATGAATGGTTTTACACGGTTTGGGCTCGCGTTCTTCTTTTTTAGCATTATCCTTCTCTATGCGCCAGTACAGGTTCCAGTCACCATCGTCAGTAAGAGCGTTCATATACTGATTGTTAATTCTTATAGAATTATTGGAGTTTTGTCCTGAAACCGTAGCGTACGATTCTGAATTCCAGTCGGTATCATATATTGGGAACTCAATCGATCTGTACCCCTGTTCAGCAAGCTGGATAACACGGTCGATGTAGTTGGTCGGTATCATCGCTTTGCGTGCGTTGATTACGGCTCTCTTTAATTTCTTATTCTGCTTTTTATCGAAGCGATCATTCTCAGGATGTTCATCATAGCAGGCTTTCATAATAGCGTTGAGATGGTAGTTCGCTAATTTCGAACCGGTGACCATTGAAGCAACTTTTTGTTCTTCAACAACTTTCCAATTAATAAACTCTTCTATGTCTGGATGATCGAGATCGAGCGTAACCATTTTGGCAGCCCGACGTGTCGTACCTCCCGATTTAATCGCCCCGGCAGAACGGTCACCGATTTTAAGGAAGGACATCAAGCCGGAAGATTTTCCGCCACCGCTTAGAGGCTCATCAACGCCCCTGATATTGGAAAAATTAGTGCCCGTACCCGAGCCATATTTAAATAACCTCGCTTCTCTGACCCAGAGATCCATTATTCCGCCCTGGTTGACCAGATCATCACTTATCGACTGAATAAAGCAGGCATGTGGCTGTGGGTGCGTGTAGGCATCTATTGACTCTTTTAGTTCACCTGTCTTGAAATCCACGTAATAATGACCCTGTGAGGGTCCGGATATCCCATAAGCCCAGTTCAGTCCCGTATTAAACCATTGAGGGCTGTTTGGAGCTGCAAACTGGTTTGCCAGCATATACATCATTTCATCATAATAAGCCAGCGCATCTTCCTCTGAATCGAAATATCTGGCTTTCCAGCCCCAGTAAGTCCAGTTGCCCGCCAGCCTGTTGAATACCTGCCTTGCATCCCGTTCGCTGGTGAACCTGTCTTCTTCAGGAAGTTGATTTAATTTTACTTCATCCGGGATTGATGGCTGTAACCATTCAGGTACATTTTCTTCATTTAAACGTGTAAGCAGCTTTGGAACACCTGCTTTTCTAAAATACTTTTGTGCAAGAATATCTATTGCAACCTGTGACCAACCGTCAGGCACTTTAACATCATCTAATTTAAATACAGTTGAGCCGTCGGGGTTTTTTATTTCGGATGTGACTTTTACAAATTTTATGGATGCTAATGGGTCTTTTCCTGCTGTGGTGAATAGTCTATTAATGCGCATCCGCCTCTCCTACATCTGGCTTTACAGGTTAAAAAGAATGTAATTATAAAGTGCATTTTTTAAGTGAATTGAAAGGTTTAAGGATTCTTTTAACAACATACACTATAAGCACTTATGGGTTCCAAAACCGGGTCGCGATTGAAAGTAAGCAAAAATATTTTAACATGAAATAGTTCTCCTCCTCATGAAAAAATTTTTTTTTGACCCGCTTTAAAGCACAACTAACTTTGCAATAATATTTTAGAAATACAAATTAAATTTCTAAAAAAATTATTTGAGTTGTTTTCAGTTTAAAATCGAAGAAAAAATTTTTACAAATCTGTTCTCATCATTATAAAACAATCGTATTACGTTCATCACATTTTTATTCTATTTAAAAATTTTTATATCTAATTTTATTTGTCGTTGTAAAGGAATATTATATAGATTATTTATGCCGGATATTTTGATCTTCAGATGACGGAAAATGAAAAAATAATTGAGATCTCCGGGCTGACCAAGAATTTTAAGAACATCCGGGCAGTTGATGATCTCTCACTGAACGTTTACAGGGGGGACATCTTCGGATTTTTAGGCCCAAACGGTGCTGGTAAGAGCACAACCATCAGATTACTTCTTACACTTATCAGACCTGACAACGGTTCAATCAGAATATTTGATAAACCTCTTGCAAAGAAAAGAGACCAGATTCTGAAAAATGTTGGAGCTATTGTTGAAAAACCGGACTTTTACGGGTATTTATCGGCATATAAAAATCTGGAAATTTTAAGTAGAATATCTGGTAAAAAAGTCAGTAAAGAACGAATTCTGAAAATGCTGGATTTAGTTGGGCTCGAAGACCGCAAGGGCAGCAAAGTTAAAACCTACTCCCATGGAATGAAGCAAAGGCTTGGAATCGCTCAATCGCTTCTGCATAATCCCGACCTTATAATTCTTGATGAACCTACAACAGGATTGGATCCACAGGGAATGAAAGAAATCCGGGACCTGATAATTCAACTTCGCGATGAGGAACAAAAGACTATTTTTCTCTCTTCTCACATTTTATCCGAGGTCGAGCAGGTGGCTAACAGGATGATAATTATCAATAAAGGTAAGACTGTAGTTGAAGGAAGGGTAGATGAACTTCTGAACGCATCCGGCTTAAAGGTAACATTTGAAGTTGATGATGTTGATACTGCAAAGATATTTATAAATGAATCACAATGGAAAGATAAACTGGCTTCTGTAAACAATAACAACATGATATTCAATATGCCTGCAGAAGAAATTGCTATGCTGAACAGATTTTTAGTTACCAAAGATATTTCTGTCAGCGCTGTTGTACCGATGAAATCACTTGAACATTATTTCCTGAAAATTACGGAAGAATCTTCCTGATGATTGAGCTTATAAGAATAGAACTGTACAAAATTTTCAAAAAATGGCGTACGTACATCAGCTTTATTGCAATCGGTTTATTGGTTGCACTTATTCAGCTTGCGATGTACCTGGAAGGACAGAAATCTCTGGATTTCATGACAAGGAACCTGCAGGAATCTTTCATG
>JASFSF010000207.1:0-5130 GCA_050114555.1 Ignavibacteria bacterium | reverse complement strand
AAGTATTATTTTACAGTGGAATTCAATATTTGCTGCGGAGGAAATATCCTGCGAGAGTTTGCTAAGGTAGACAGCACCACCTACTTCATCTATTTGCTCTCTCTTTTTTAACTCTTCGTAAAGAGTTACTGTATCGATCGGTTCGGAGGATTCAAAGAGTGAAAGCATAGCCTCAAATATTAACCGGTGGGAATTCAGGTAAAAACTGTCCGGTTTTAGCAATTCAAGGGCTTTCGGAACAGCTTCCTTTTCGATCATCATTGCACCAAGAACTGAAGCTTCAATGTCTACAGCAGAAGGCGGCTGCACGCCTGCCAGAGACGTTTGATTATTAATTTTGTTTGTTTTTTTTGATTTGGCCACTTAAGAGAAAAATACCCCGAGAAGTCGGGGTCTATAAAATTTATTAATAATTATTCTTAATTGGAAATTCGGAAATGTCTATGAATTAATCAAACGACTCGGAATTTATTTTATAAAACATTTAATTAAATTCTTGTAGGGATGTTCAATTGAACATCCCTACGAATTATAATAATCATCCAATTCCCATTTAATCGGATTTAATGATATATATTTCCTAATTCTGTATAAATCCTTTTCATTTCTAATAATATGTTCATAATAATTTCTCTGCCACTTAAATTTCGGAAAACCATTTTCATTACACCATTTTTTAACCGCTCCTTTAAATGTTCGAATAATTACGCCAAGACTTCCACTTAATGGAGAGATTTTCGAAAATTTATCATCCGTACGGGCGTTCAATTGAACGCCCCTCCTTTCATTTATAATGATAATCCCATGAATATGATTAGGCATAACGACAAGTGCATCCAATTCGCAATAATTAAAATGATTGGGAATCACCTTCCAATAATCATTTGCGATACTGCCAACCTCTGAAAAAGTCACCCTCTTATTTTTTACTGAACCGAACCAATGAAAATTTTGAAACGTACAAATTGTTACATAATACCAGGCTTGATTGGTATAATCATAATTTTTTAATCTGATTGATTTCCTCTGATATCTCTCTGGATTGTATTTCATTATTTCCACCAAATATATTTTTAAATAGATCGAATAGAACATTCAATCTATCTATAGTTGATCGTAGAGTTCCCGGAATTTCTGAAGATCCTCCCAGCATGGACGTTTCCAGTGTGGATTTCTTAACAATGCTGCAGGATGATATGTAACCATAACTTTTGCATTTTCAAATTCAAAAACTTTACCTCTCATGCTGGTCAGGGATTCTCTTTTGTTCAGCAATCCTTTTGCTGCAGTTAATCCAAGACAAAGTATCAACTTCGGATTTATCAATTCGTATTGCTTTCTTAAATACGGGAGGCATGTAGTCATTTCATCCGGTAACGGAGCTCTGTTACCAGGAGGACGGCATTTAACAATGTTGCCGATATAAACTTCATCCCTTTCAAAATTTATTGCTTTTAATATATCCGTTAACAAATTCCCGGCTCGTCCAACGAAAGGTAATCCCTGCTTGTCCTCTTCCGCACCCGGACCTTCTCCTATTACCATTATATCAGCATCTGGATTTCCACTTCCAAAAACAAACTTGTTTCGTCCCTGATGCAGTTGACAGGAAGTACATTGATTTATCAGGCTCTCAAGTTTTTCCAGTGAATCCGATTTTTCCCACTCCTCTTTTTCAGCAGCAAATAATTCAAGTTCTTCTGTTTTGAGCTTTTTCTTTTTGTTCATAACATTTGATTTTCTTTTTAGGTCAATCTCTTCAAGCAAGTCGTCTCCAAAAAATTCTTTTTGGTCCCTAAGTGCTTCGATAATTTGCTTTTTTATATTGTTTTCCATTAAAGAGAAATGTTCCAAATTTTTAAAACTGGCTTACATATCCAATATTTCAGAAAGAATTTTATTTGCCACCTGAAATTTTGATTGAAGTGGCAGTTTAACTTCTTTACCATTCTTTTTGATAATTGTCACTTTGTTGGTGTCGAAATCAAATCCACTCTCTTTGTCTTTAAGAGAATTTAGAACAACCATGTCGAGTTGTTTTTCTTTCAATTTCTTTTTCGCGTTTGCCAGCTCATTATCAGTTTCGAGTGCAAAACCAATAATAAGTTTATCTTTATTTTTTAATGAAGCCAGAACATCATCTGTTTTCTTAATCTTTATTTCAGATACATCTTTTCCCTTTTTAATCTTCAATTCAGAATAATTTGAGGGCGTATAATCTGCAACAGCCGCTGCCATTATTAACATATCGTTCTTACCGATTTCTTTATTAACTGCCTTTTTCATCTCAGCTGCAGTTCTAATATCTACATAATTAATTCCATCATATCTCTCTTCTGCTGATGGGCCTGATATTAATGTTACTTCAGCACCTCTTAAAAATGCAGCCTTTGCAAGATTGAAACCCATCTTGCCCGAAGATCGATTTCCAATAAACCTAACCGGATCTATATCTTCAAATGTTGGACCTGCAGTTACCAATACTTTTTTTCTATTATAATCTTTTTTATAACCGGAAATAACCAGCTCAAGCGAATCAATTATTTTATTATTCTCGGGTAAGCGACCCTTGCCTTTCATACCGCTTGCAAGCTCTCCTTCATCAGCTTCAATTATATAATAGCCATGTGCCTCCAGTTTAGAAATATTTTCCTGCGTGATCGGATTTTGATACATATCCACATCGGCAGCCGGAGTAATAATCACCGGTGTTCTTGCCGCTGAGACTACTGTTGTTAGTGCGTTGTCGGCAAAGCCATGTGCAATTTTTGCAACAGTATTTACGGTAGCAGGGGCAACTAAAATGGCATCAGCCCATAAAGCAAGATCAATGTGCCATGTATTCAAATCCGTTCCTGCTGCCTGAGAGGTTGGAAACATATTGACAATAACATCATTATTAGAAAGCGTTGATAATGTAAGAGGAGCAATAAATTGTGTTGCCGAGGGAGTCATAATCACTCTTACCTCGGCCCCTCGCTTTACAAGATCACGAACAATGTAGGAACTTTTGTATGCGGCTATGCATCCTGTAACGCCGAGAACTATTTTTTTCCCGTTCAGAAAATCTTTATTCATAATGAAGGTGCTAATAATTGGAGAAATAAATCTTTCAAAGGTGAATATTAAAAAAAATCCGGCAAAAAGCCGGATTCAGTTTTTTATCTTTTTACTATGAAACTATTCTTTGTATTTGTATTTAATATCTTTTTTCAATAGTTCATCAACTGCCTGCAAATGAGGCTTGGGTCGTTTCTCCATATCCAACGATATTTTTAATTGTGCAGGATTATCCAGGTCTTCACTTTCATCATCCGTAGTTGCCTCAGGTATTGTGGCGACTAATGCATTAAACTCGATTTTGTTTTCGTCATTTATTTGTCTTGCCCGCTTAGCACTTACAATTATTGCTTCGTAAACATTATCAGCTTTGTCATCAAGATCTCTTAATTCAATTGGTTGGATTCCCATATTTTACTGCTCCTTACTTATTATTTTTTTTACTAATTCCGTGGATTCTTTAACTGCATTTTCTAAATTTTCGTTAACTATAATATAGTCAAATTCATTCTTCAGGCTCAACTCCATTTTAGCCCGCTCAATTCTTTTTACGAAATCTTCTTCAGTCTCTGTATTTCTAACCCTGAGCCTGTTGACGAGTTCATCATAACTCGGGGGGCAAATATAAATAATATGAGAATCCGGGTAAAGTTTTTTTATCGAAAGTGCTCCTTTCACCTCAATCTCTAAAAGTACACTTTTACCGGAATTTATGTTGTCATCAATAAAACTTCGGAGTGTACCGTAATAATAATCGTAGAAATTTTGCCACTCAACGAAGTCATCATTTTCAATTTTTTTCAGAAATTCCTCTTCAGTTATGAAGAAGTAATTAACACCGTCAATTTCTGTCTGCCTCGGTGCACGCGTAGTTGCAGATACTGAAAATATAATCTCAGGGAAGAGTTTTAATATTTCTCTAACAATTGTTGTTTTACCCGATCCGCTCGGTGCAGTTACAGCGATTAGCTTTCCCTTTGTTTTCACTAAAGATCACTCGATGTTTTGTATTTGTTCTCTGATCTTCTCTATTTCTTCCTTAATCAAGATCGATTTATGAGTAATGAAAGTGGAAATTGATTTTGAAGAAATTGTGTTTGCTTCCCGGTTCAGTTCCTGACACAAAAAGTTCAATTTTTTCCCCGGGTCAGCCTGGTTATTCATACTTTCTAAAAAGAATTTGAGATGGCTTCTTAACCTTACGCATTCTTCAGTTATATCTGCTTTATCAGCCATAATAGCCATTTCCAGGTTCAATCTTTGCTCATCAATTCCCGGATCTTTTAATAATGTATGAAGTCTTTCCTTAAGCTTTTTAAAATGAGATTTAACCGTCGCTTTAAATTTCCTTTCAACAGAAACAACCATATTTTCAATCAGCTTAATTCTTTTTGATAGATCTTTTGCCAGCTCTTTCCCTTCAATTTTACGCATGTTCATAAGTTCGTCAGCAGCTTGCTTTAATACCCGCTTTACAAAATTGAACTCACTTTCACTCAGAGTATTTTCCGATGCTGAAATTATTTCCCGGTTGTTGAGTATATGTTCAAGCTTTAATTCATCCTTTAACTTCGCGGTCTTTTTAATTTCTTTTACAAGCGTAATATAATTTCTGAGTCTCGTTTTGTTTATGTTTGATAAATCATCATTACCATTTCTTTTTAACTGAACAATAACGTTTATCTTCCCCCTTTTAATTTTTGATCTAATGATTTCCCGGAATTCATATTCCCGGTCGGATAAGATAGGAGGAAGTTTTAAAAATATTTCTAAAAACCGGCTGTTAACACTTTTTACTTCGACCTCAACTGAAATTTTATTTTTTTCGGCAACAGTTTTACCGAAACCAGTCATACTATTAATCATAACAATCCATTATAAAGTAAGATTAAATTAGCTATTTTATTAAAGCTATTCAAAAGAAGAACATGCAATAAATGTAAATTCTCCCTTCATAAATTAAAATGCTTCACCAATACCAAAGTGAATTTCGATAGCTTTCCAGAATGGTCTGTCGGCAATTGTGATTTCATTTATCGGATCCCAGACTTTCCACCCAAAATCGATTAT
>JASFSF010000206.1:0-5200 GCA_050114555.1 Ignavibacteria bacterium | reverse complement strand
AGGGTTTTCTAAACTATACTTTGCGTAATTCGGCTTCACCTTAGTTGGTTCTTTTTCGAAAAACTTTGTGTAAAACTTTACCGACTTCTCGATGTCGCTTACATATAAGCTGATGTGCATTCTTGGAAATAAATTGTTCATTTAATTTTCCTTTTATTTGTTAATTTATTGTTTTAGTATCTATACAAATCACCTTGCAGGTATTTCATTCCTGAGTCAATAATGATTGTTACTATTTTTTTCCCCGGTCCAATAATTCTGGCTCGTTGAATTGCAGCCCAAACATTTGCACCTGAGGTTATTCCTCCAAAAATTCCTTCTCTTAAAGCCATTTGTCTCGCAGTGTCATAGGCATCTTCATCCGTGATTGGCATTACATCATCGATAAGATCTTCCCTATAAATCGATGGGATGAAACCAAGACCAACACCTTCTAATCTATGATCTCCGGATATATCTCCGCCTGAAAGAAAACGTAAATTATATGGCTCAATCGCTGTAATTCTGATTTTAGGGATCTCTTTTTTTAATATTTCTGCATTTCCGGAAATACTGCCACCTGTACCAACTCCGGTTATAAATTCATCAACCTCGGTTCCTAAAACATCAATAATCTCTCTAGCCATATTGTGATACGCATTCCTATTGTCGGTATTGTTTATCTGGTCAGTCCAAAAAGTGTTTTGTGCTTCGCTTAGCTCTTTTGCTCTGGCAATCATATCATCAATAAGTTTAGATGTTATCATTCCATTTTTACTAGGAATGATTTCAAGTTCAGCACCAAATGCCCTCATTGTTTGGAGTTTCTCTTTCGCGAATGCATCTGAAGATACGAAGCGTGCTTCATATCCTTTTTTTGCACAAATCATTGCTAAAGATGTACCCGTCGCACCTCCTGTATATTCAACTACAGTCCCTCCTAATTTGAGATCACCTCTTCTTTCTGCTCCTTCGATCATTGAGAGAGCCATTCTGTCTTTCATGCTTCCGGTGGGGTTTGCACCTTCAAACTTTACATATATCTCAGCACAATTTGGTTCGGATAACTTTTCTAATTTTATTAGTGGTGTATTACCTATTGCTTTCATTTTCTTATCCTTTATTAGTAAGAGAATCGAGAAGCCATTCTCTTGCTAATTACTTCATTGATTTATTGTATACAAAACTATACCTGTCCTTCTCAGCGCTTGCAATTCTCATTGTTTTAGAATTGAAGTAAAAACTTACGAGTTCATCCTTTGCCGGATTTTTTGCTAACAACTTAGCCAGAGCATCTAGTTCATCAAGTTCAAGTTGTGATACATCGCTGTAATCTTTCTGCTTTACAAATTTTGCAACATCACCTGATCTATCTTTAAATCCAGCCATATCGTGATTTAAAAGATTATAGAAATCCATTAACATCTGGGATCTAATGTGTGAACGACCATCCTGTGGCCACTCTTCATTCTGACCAGGATTATAATCCTTCCCCAATTTCCTCATTTTCTGCCACGCTTCATGAGCGAATTCGAAATGCTTTTTCGGCAGATGAAATCCTACATTGATATTACTCGAAGCTTTTAAAAACATATTATTTGCATCCAACAACCTCCATTGATTGTTCTTTTCATCCCAATATTCCGTTATCCAATGTTCTATGTGTTTATCGGCATCAATCTGTGATTTTTTTGTTATTGTGTTCATTAGTTTCTTCCACTCATTTGGATCCTCCGCCAGAAGTTCCTTTTTTCTACCCTTTTCTCTCATCACTTTTTCCCAAAAGTTAATAATGTGCTCATGATCTCCCATTGTATTTTTAAAGTAGCCAGCCCTGATCCTTGCCGGTATATTTTTATGTCGAAGTAAACTTGTTAGAAATATGGACTCCGTCATACAAGCACCAATAATTCGTTGTTCAACTTTTCGTTTATCATAAAGATTATGAGGTGCTTCTTTTTCTAATATAGCAAGCATATCTGCTATTCCCGTTATCGGTTCTCCAGAAGGCCAAGCTCTTTTCATTTCATTCCATTTGTCGGCAGGAACATCAAAATAGGGTAGGAGATTATGATGTATTGACTGTTGTTTCGCAATTTTGCAAATGCCTGTTACATCATTGGGAAGTTGATCAAGCATAAAAGTAAACTTCCCGGGGTCAGTCAATCTTGAGAGTGACTTGTAGTCATCATGATTATCTGAACATGAAATTGCCGAAAAGATGATCAAAATTTGTATGATCACTATGAAATAATTAGTTTTCATATTAATTCCCTATTAATCTTTTTAAGTATTCCTTTCATTTTTTCACCTCAGATTTAAATTATCTCTGTGTAAATCTCTCTAATCCTGTCAATCAATTTATGAATATCCTGAATCTTTGTATTAGGACTCATTAAAACCAATCGTAAAAATCTTTTCCCTTTAAATTCTGTTGATGTCAAATAGAAACTACCTTCATTTGTAAGCTTGTTCCTAATTTTTAATTGCTTGTCATCACTCCCATCAATACGAAAACATAAAATGTTACTCTGCGGAATAACTGGACATTCAAAATCCCTTTGATTTTTGAGGTAGTAATAAGATTCCAGGGTGAGATCATATAATTGATCAACAACTTTTTGCAGGCCTGATTCACCGATAGATGCCAATACAAAGAAAAACTTCATGCCCAATCCTGATCTTGTACATTCAATTGATCGTTGAATAAAATCGATACCCTGCTGTTCTTTTTCGTGAAATAAATAACTTGCGTTATGATCCATAGCTCTATCCAAGTAATCTCCATTTTTTACCAGAAGCGCTGCGCACAGGCTGGGTGTCTGCAATAGTTTGTGTGCATCCCAGATAAGAGAATCTGCTTTTTCGATACCTTTTAAGAAGCCTCTGTATTTATCCGAAAGTAAAGCGCTTGCGCCGTGTGCACCATCTATATGAAACCAAATCTGGTTACTTTTACAAATCTCTGCAATTTCTTCAAGGGGATCGTAGATACCCACAGGTGTGCTACACGCATTAGCCACTAATGCCAGTGGTCTTTTTCCGTCATTGTAAAGTTTATCTATGACTGTAGATATTTTGTCCGGTATTATGGCACCTGTTACATCAGTGTCCAATTTATAGGTTAAGTTTTTTCCAATCCCAATAATACCAGCAGATTTAATCACGGAGTAATGACTTTCTTCAGAAACAAGGACAGCCAGATCAGAGGGAATTCCTTTTTGCCATACATCCGGTACAACCTTGCTTCTAGCGACAAGCAGGGCAGTTAAATTGGCAAGCGAACCACCATTAATGAACACACCACCACTAAATTCATTATGATCGTATTCAGTATCCAGGTTTGTTGGGGAGGGTCGCCAGCCTACTTTTTCAAGCATCCAGTTTATTGTAAAAAATTCAATACTAACTGAGGCAGGCCCCATTTCATAAACAGAATTTACATTGTTTGTGAATCCATCAACCAGTGAAGCAAGGGCACCTGAATAATGTGTGGCAGCACATTGATGTCCAAAATAAGTAGGATGATGAATTCTGGTTGAATATGATAGATATATGTCAATAAATTCTTCTAGGACACTACCCGTTAGTCCGCCTTCTTTAATATATGATTCCAATTTTAAATTTTTAATAATTTTATCCATTGGCTCAATAGACGTCACTTTTTTTTTCCTTTTTGATGAATCATTGCGGAATTTTTTTAGGGAATTAATTACAATTCTAGCATCTGATTCAAATTTCATAAATATTACTATTCTCTTTGATTTTTAGCTTCTATTGTTTATCTTACTTGTAATATACAAATAATTATTTGTAACATACAAACTTTGAAAGAATAATGCAATGAGCACAAAAAAATTATTAGATAAACAAACAGCAGAATTTCATACACAGATAGTAGAACTCGTAAAAAAGTATCAATTTAGAGACCGTGATCAGATTCTTAGCTGTGGAATATCAGTAAGCCAGTGTTATATATTGGAAACTTTGAGTACCAGTGGTCCGCTTACAACGGGCGAATTGGCAAAAAAAATGTATTTATCAATTAGCACAGTAACTCGTGTTGTAGATCAACTGGTGAAGAAAAAATATGTAGTTCGTGAAGAGGATTCCAATGATCGCCGTATTCATATAACAAGGCTAACCAAATCAGGTGAAAAGGTTTACCGTGAATCCTGGGAAAATATATTCCAGTCCGAAAGGATGATCCTTCAAAATTTTAAACCTGAAAATAGAGATATGTTGATAGATTTTTTAAAACAATTGAATTCATCCGTTCAGCAATGGCACGATCAATGTGAAATTAAATAGAAAGGGATGGTATGTATAAATCTCAATTAAGTGATAATTCAGTTTCAATTTGTCAATCTAATTCAGGTGAGGTAAATCTAATTAAAGATCTTCTCTCACTGGCGAATCTAACAGTGAATGGCGTTGAGCAAAATGTGAGGAATTTTTTATCTCTTTACTATAATGAATCTTTGATTGGCACAATAGGTTTGGAAATATATGATAACAATGCTCTGTTAAGATCTCTGGCCATAGATAAACAATACCAGAATAGAGGATTCGGTAAGATGTTATGCAGTGAAATTATTAATAAAGCCCAAATTAAAAATATCAAGAAGCTTTACCTGTTAACCGAAACTGCAGAAAAATTCTTTGAATCCTTGGGATTTGAAAAGATTCCACGAGAATCGGCAGATGATCTGGTGAAAACATCGGAAGAATTTAGTTCAATTTGTCCATCAACTGCAATATGTATGCAACTTACACTGGATTAATTTGTAGGATATATAGGAAATGACGAAAATGAAAAGCTCACTGATGACAATTATTCTAGTAATAAATATACTTGCTGATAATAATAGTACAAAAGATGAACACGAAGAAGTAGTACGTGGATTAATGGAAGCTTTTAATGCTCACGATACTGAAACATTGATGCATTTAGTTACAGATGATGTTAAGTGGTTATATATTATTCACTCTGATTCTCTTTCCATTGAAACTTCTGGTCGTGTAGAAACAGAGCATGCATTTATTGATTATTTCAAATCAGTGCCTTCAATTAGATCTGAAATTGAAGATTTAATAGTGTCGGGTAATTATGTTGCAGTAAGAGAAAGAGTATTCTGGGAAAAGGATGGTGAATTATTATCAAAATCATCATTTAGTGTTTACCAAATAAGAGATAATAAAGTGTCTAATGTTTGGTACT
>JASFSF010000205.1:0-5203 GCA_050114555.1 Ignavibacteria bacterium | reverse complement strand
TCTTGATGAAGAAATTAACTATCTTAAGAATGAAGCGGAACAAAATTTAAGCCTTGGTACGTTAAATGCTGAGGAGAGAGATTCACTTAAGAAAAGGTTAACGCATTTAATTTCAAGAATCAATCACCAATTATCTGCCGAACAGCAGATATGAGTTCTTAAAAATGTTGTTTGTTTGATGGTGAAGACAAAATGACGGACAAAAAGAAGCTAAAAATAAAAATCTTTGACAAAGAGTACTCTTTATTAGTCGAGAATGAAGAAGTAGCAAAGGAACTTGCTATTTATGTTAATAAAGTAATGGAAGAAACAAAGGAAGAACTTCCTGACCAGCAGTCGCAGACTATAGCTATTATTGCTTGCTTGAACATTGCATATGATCTGTTTATTGAAAAGAATAAGAATCGTGAGTTTTTAATTCAAGCCTCAGATAAAGTTAAAAAATTAAAGCTTCTCCTGAACGTCCCCGAAATGTCTGACCCATCTTAATCGTTTGCCGTGCTACTGTCCTGTTGAGATAAGAAAAACTAACAGTATCAAAACAGGGAGTATGACTTCGACGTGTAATACAGGCCTCATCTTCAATCCTGATTGAAGAATTGTGTTAACACAACAGTGGAAGTAAGAAACGTTCGAGCATATACCCACTTATGAATCAAATAGGGTTTTTCCTATTTGTCAGTGGCAGTAGCATTGGCTTTAAAAAATAAACGGAGAGTGGAGGAAATATGGATCCGATAATTCAGATTATTGTTGTATCAGGAATAGTTGCTTTGTTTTTTTACCTGGGCTGGCTATTCAATAGTAAAGTTGGAAAAAAAAGCCTGGTATCTGCCGAGGAAAGATCAAAACAAATAATTGCCGATGCTGAAAAAGAAGCGAAGAATATTAAGCGGGAAAAATTACTTGAAGTAAAAGATGAATGGTATAAAAAGAAAGTTGAATTTGACAATGAAGTAAACCAGAAGAAACAAAAATTTGCACATCTAGAGAAACAACTTCAAAGCAGAGAAGAAAATACAGAGAAGAAATTAGACCTTGTTCTTCAAAAAGAAAAACAGAATAAAAATAGCGAACAGGAATTAGATGAGTTTAAAGAAAAACTTAACAAAAAGTCTGAAGAGCTAAATAAAACAGAACTTGATTTGAATGAACGCCTTGAGAAGATATCAGGTTTAACTTCTGAAGAAGCAAAGAATATTCTTATTGAAAACTTGGTTTCACAGGCTAAGGTAGATTCGACTCAGAAGATCAAAGAAATTTATGATGAAGCAAAGCTGAAGGCGAAAAAAGAAGCTCAGAAAATAATTGTTCAGTCAATTCAGCGTACTGCCGCCGACCATTCAATAGAAACAACCGTTTCAGTAGTACAGATACATAATGATGAAATGAAGGGGAGAATTATAGGTAAAGAAGGACGTAACATACGTGCTTTTGAATCCTGTACAGGCGTTGACGTTATTGTTGATGATACACCCGAAGCTGTTCTTCTTTCATCTTTCGATCAGTTCAGGAGAGAAGTTGCACGAGTATCTTTAGAACATCTCATAGCCGATGGAAGAATACACCCGGCAAGAATAGAAGAAGTTGTTGAGAAAACAAGAATTGAACTTGAGGAAGAGATGATTAGAGATGGGGAAAATACTGTACTTCAACTTGGTTTGCATAATATGCGTCCCGAACTAATTAAACATATTGGAAGAATGAGGTATCGCTCAAGTTTTGGTCAAAATCTATTACAGCATAGTATCGAGGTAGGTTATCTTACCGGAATAATGGCTGCAGAAATTGGGCTGGAAGTAAATCTTGCCAAAAGAGCAGGATTACTTCACGATGTTGGTAAAACTGTTGACAAAGACATTGAAGGTCCGCACGCTTTGATAGGATACGATCTAACGAAAAAATATAAAGAACATCCAATTGTTGTTAATGCCGTTGGTTCACACCATGAAGATATTGAGATGGAACATCCGATAGCAGCGTTGGTCCAAGCTGCGGATGCAATAAGCGGAGCCCGTCCCGGCGCCCGTCGTGAACCTCTTGAAAGTTATGTTAAACGACTTGAAAATCTTGAAGTTCTTGCAAAATCATTTGATGGGGTATTAAAAACTTATGCAATACAAGCCGGACGCGAGATTCGTGTTCTGGTAGAGCCGGAGAAAATTGATGACCTTGTTGCTGATTCACTTGCAAGAGAAATTGCCGCTAAGATTGAAGAAGAGATGGAGTTTCCCGGACAGATCAAAGTAACTGTAATTCGTGAAGTAAGAAAAATAGGTTACGCAAAGTAATTAGTACTGTTGATTTGATATATGATTGTGAGAGTTAATACGAAAATTCAAATATAAATATCAGGACAAATAAATTTAATTCATTAAACTGATTTTAAATTTTTTAAGGAAGGATTTGCATAAGACAAACGCCTTCCTTTTTTTTATCTTTCAGGATGAAAAAAATTAAAGTTGCTATAACAGGCAATATAGGTTCCGGGAAAAGCACTCTTTCAGGTTTGCTGGTAAAAAAGGGGTACGCTGTAATTATAGCAGACGATATTTCAATTCAATTATTAAAAACGGATGAATTCGTTAAGCGTAAGGTAATTTCTTTATTTGGAAATGAAGTTTATACCTCCGGTAAATTAAATAACAAATTTGTTGCAGGAAAAGTATTTTCCAATCCTGAACTGCTAGATAAACTAAATTCAATTTTACACCCGCGTGTTCTACATGAAATTGATAAAATAATTGAAAAAGATTTTCAAAATGAAAAAGTAATATTCATAGAGTCAGCTCTCGTGTACGAAACCAAAATTGAAGACAATTTCGATTACATAGTTCTGATTACTTCTGATTTCAGCTTAAGAATGAAAAGAACTCTAGCTAATGGTAAATTCAATGAAGTTGATTTTAAAAATAGGGAAAAGAACCAGATCCCGCAGGAAGAAAAAGTAAAGAAAGCGGATTTTGTATTCACTAATAACGGAAGTGAAGAAGAATTATTCCAAAAAGCAGAATTACTTTTGTTAACTTTGGGGATACAAAAGAAATAATTATTCAAAAAATCAAAATAGAAAATTACAGGAGTTATCGGTGTCATTAATTCAGAATGTAATTGTGGCAATGGTGCAGATAATGCCCAAATCTGTTGTAGGTTTTTTTTCAAGAAAATATATAGCAGGGGAAACTTTAGCATCGGCAGTAAAAGTAGTCAAAGAATTTAATTCCAAAGGTATATACGCAACATTAGATGTATTAGGGGAAGCAGTTGAAAATAAGGAAGAAGCTGTAACAGCTTTCCATAATGCGATGGAAGTATTTGATGCGATTGTTGAGCATAACTTAAAAGCAAACTTGTCGGTTAAACCCACACAGCTTGGTTTGAGTTTTGATAAAAAACTAGCACGGGAACATATTTTGCAGTTGGTCAAAAGAGCTGCAGAAATAAATAACTTCGTAAGAATTGATATGGAGGATTCACCATATACTGATGCGACAATAGAAATATATAAAAGCATTTTTGAAGAATATAATAATGTCGGGATTGTATTGCAGTCGTATTTGAAAAGGTCATATAATGATACAGTTGTTCTGAATAAGATTGGAACTAATTACAGGATATGCAAAGGAATTTATGTTGAACCTGCATCAATAGCATATAAGCAAAAACAAGCTGTGCGTGATAACTATTTAAAGATGCTTGAGAGTATGTTGAAGAATGGGAACTATGTTGGTATAGCCACACATGACAAATATCTAATTGACGAAACGTACAGGTTAATCAAAGAACTTAATATTTCAAAAGATAAATTTGAATTCCAAATGCTTTTGGGTGTGACTGAAGATTTGCGGGATAAAATAAATAATGATGGATATAAAATCAGGATCTATGTACCATTCGGCAAAGACTGGTATCCATACTCTATAAGAAGGCTAAAAGAAAATCCCCAAATGGCTGGTTATATTGCAAAAAATATTTTTTCGTTTAAGAAATGAACGTACTTGGAATTGAAAGCTCGTGTGATGAAACATCTGTTGCTGTATTATCCGATGATAAAATACTCACAAACTTAATTTCGTCCCAGGACTTCCACTCAAAATACGGTGGAGTTGTTCCGGAGCTTTCAAGCCGCGCTCATCTTCAGATAGTAAAACCTCTTGTAGATCAGGCACTCAAAGAATCCAATCTGGAATTAAAAAATATTGATCTCATCTCGGCAACAGCAGGCCCGGGATTGATTGGTGCATTATTAGTCGGATTAACTTTTGCAAAAGGTTTAGCATTTTCTCTTAACAAACCTTTCATTGCTGTTAATCATATCGAAGGCCATATCTTCTCAGGTTTTCTTATGAAAGAAAAACCTGAATTTCCCTATCTGGCTCTTGTTGTTTCAGGCGGACACACTTTACTTCTTAATGTTAAAAGCTGTACTGAAATTTTACAGCTTGGTACTACTGTTGATGATGCAGCCGGGGAAGCATTCGATAAAGTTTCAAAGATGCTGGGTTGCGGTTATCCCGGTGGACCGAAAATCGAAGAAGTATCCAGATCAGGGGATGAATTGAAGATAAAATTTCCGATTGCTGAATTGAAAAATCCATACGACTTTTCATTCAGCGGATTGAAAACAGCCGTGTTAAGATATCTTCAAAAAAACTACTTAGATATTAATGTTATTTCTGAAAAAGATAGAAGTGATATTGCTGCTTCCTTCCAGTTAGCCGTGGTTAAAGCACTAATCCTGAATGTCGAAAAGGCATTAAACGAATTTGATTTTAAATCCATTTCCTTAGTAGGCGGTGTGGCGGCAAACTCAAAATTGCGTGATGAGTTGACTTTGATATCCGGGAAGTATTCAAAAAAATTAATTATTCCGGATGAAGAATTCTGCGGTGATAATGCAGCAATGATTGCCTTAAGAGCAAAAATGTTATTTGACGCAGGAATAAGACATGACTTAAAAGTAAAACCTTATCCATCTCTAACTATAGATTATTTTAGCCATTATAACTGAATGTAAATGTATAATGATTTTTGAAGTTGTATAAGTTATTGTTCTGATAAGCTTTTATGTTTGTTGATATAGTAAAGATGATTATTTTTTAAATATCAATCATATTAAACGGTTTGATTGGCAGAAGTAATAGTAAGATGATTGACCAAAAAGACTTCAAGTAATTTGAAATCTGAGTATCTTATTTCGATT
>JASFSF010000204.1:0-5220 GCA_050114555.1 Ignavibacteria bacterium | reverse complement strand
AAAATTCTTGTGTCAATATGATTCATACTTATATTTATTGTAGTAAACTGGCTGCTTGATTCTATAATAAAAATTCTTATTTTATTAGCTCTAATCAAACAATATTAATCTATTCATCGGATTAAGTGAATGATAAGACTACTCATATTCGTAATCTTTGCATTTCTTTTTATAGGAATTATCAGTGTTATATTCGAGTACAACGCACAGGATAGATCACTGGGCAGCATACATTTGAAAAGCGATGCGGTTGAACCGGAATTAATTTCTATTAAAGAAATTTCCAATATCAGTTCGGAAACAAATTTTCATTTTACAATTGCTCACAAAGTTCACCACAGACAATAATAAGCAACCACTATTAATTCGAATATAAATCTGTCAACAAATCCGGCAAGTTTCTTTAATTTTAATAGTCCAATCTAGTATCTCACCTTCAACTACTATAATATAAATCACAGATTTGTGATTAATGCACAGCTGCATAATTCTCAAATCTGATGTAAAAGAATTATCTTTACTTTTTAAATTTCGAAATTTCAACAATGAGTTATAGCGACCACATAAAGCAAACCTTTCGACTATCTTACCCGGTAATTATCGGTCAGCTGGGTTTTATAATGATGGGTGTAGTCGACAGTATAATGGTAGGCGCACTTGGTCCGGCACCATTAGCTGCAGCATCGCTTGGTAATAGTCTGACAATTCTGATCTTTATCATTGGCATAGGAGTTTCGTTCGCCGTAACACCGCTGGTTGCTATTTCAGTCGGGGCAAAAAAATATTCAGAATGCGGAATTTATTTCAGACAGTCGCTGCTTGTCAACCTTGTATTCGGATTTGTTCTTATGACTGTAGTTGGTTTTGGTTCAGATCTGATAATCTATTTCGATCAACCGGGTGACGTAATATACTTAGCCAGGTCATATACAAAGATACTTGCACTGGGTGGATTACCGGTTATGCTTTTTCAGACATACAAACAGTTCATAGAAGGATTGTCTGTGATGAAACCTGCAATGGTATTTACAATCCTCGCCAATTTTGTAAATGCTTTTTTTAACTGGACACTGATTTATGGTAACCTTGGCTTCCCGGTAATGGGTCTGGATGGCGCCGGTTGGGCAACTTTTGCTTCCAGGGTATTTCTTGCTGCGGCTATGCTGATTTATGTGATGAATAAAAAATCCTTTAAACAATATGATGTTACTTTTCATTTTAAGAACATAAACTTTCCAGTCATTAAAAAGATATTAGGTGTTGGACTACCAAGCGGTTTCCAGTATTTCTTTGAGATTGGCGCTTTCTCATTCGCGGTGATAATGATAGGATGGCTAGGTAGAGATCAGCTTGCTGCACACCAGATTGCAATTAACCTTGCATCTATTTCATTTATGGTCGTGCTGGGAATATCAATGGCTGGTGGCATACGTGTTGGAAATGCTGTCGGTGAACAGAATGTAAAGCAGGTTAGAAAGGCAGGCTTCACTTCATTAGCTCTTGCAGCAGGTTTTATGGCATTCTCCGGTCTGATATTTATAACGTTTAGAGATTTTCTTCCGACTCTCTATATTGAGAATGAATCCGTTATCTCGATAGCATCTTCATTATTAATAATAGCTGCATTGTTCCAGTTATCGGATGGAATTCAGGCTGTTGGAATTGGGATATTAAGAGGGCTTACCGATGTAAAAATCCCCACAGTAATTACTTTTATTGCATACTGGATTGTCGGTTTGCCCATTGGTTATTTGTTAGGATTTACATTTGGAATGGATGTAGAAGGTGTCTGGATAGGTCTGCTTGCAGGGTTAACTACATCTGCTGTTTTGCTTACTTTGAGGTTTAATGTTAAGAGTAAGAAAATCGTAAATATCTAATTTGATAAATTCTCCAAAAAATAATTAATCATTTTTTGGTAGATATGAAGTTCATCTGTTCCCTTTACATGATGTTTATGATCAATGTACGGGAAGTAATCTATCTGGATTCCAAGCTCTGCTGCTTTATCACAATACATAAGTGTGTGCTGCCAGACAACTGTCGGATCTGATGTACCGTGTACGTGTAAAAGTTTTCCCTCAAGATTTTGCACATAGTTTAATAGGTTTGTTTCATTATATCCATCCGGATTTGTTTCCGGTGTACCCATATATCTTTCGGTGTACATAACCTCGTAGTAGCTCCAGTCGATAACTGCTCCGCCGGCTACACCAACCTGGAAAACTCCGGGAGTTCGTGTCATTAATCCTGTAGACATAAATCCGCCATAACTCCAGCCATACACACCCATTCTGTTTTCATCAACATAAGGGAGTGATTTAAGATATTCTACTCCAACAAGCTGGTCTTCAATCTCAACCGTTCCAAGTTTTAGGAAAGTTGTCTGTTCAAAATCAAATCCCCTGAAATTAGTGCCCCGGTTATCAAGAGTAAAAACAATAAATCCCTGCTGCGCCATATAGTGAAACCACAACTTTGCATTGCCGATCCATTTGTTTCTTACTTTTTGGGAATGCGGTCCCCCGTAAACATAAACCATTACAGGATATTTTTTATTCTCATCAAAGTCCGGAGGCAGTATTTTTCTGCAATATAAATCAAAACCATCACTGTTTTTTAAAGTAAATAATTCAGTTGTGCAAGCATTGTATCCTTTGAATGGGTCAGGTGCTGAATAAACTTCACGAATAATTTCCCCATTTTTATCGAGCAATGTAACCTGCTGAGGTGTATTCAGATCTTCAAAAACATCCAGAAAGATTGTGCCTTTTTTATTACGTACTACATCATGATAACCTGCTCTGCTGGTAATTCTTTTCATCTCATATCTATCAAGATCAATTTTATAATAATGTCTTTCAATAGGGCTTTGTTCCGTTGCAGTAAAGAAAATATTGTAGCCTACGCTGCTAATTCCGTCAAAATCAGTTACTTCCCATTCACCATTTGTAAGCTGTTTGATTTTTCTTCCCTGAGCGTCATACAGGTAAAGATGATTCCATCCGTCCATTCTGCTTGTATGAATAAACATATCCGGCTCGTTTTCAAAGAATATTAATCCGGTCATAGGTTCTACATACTTTTCATTTGTTTCCTCAATTAGAACCTTAATCTTTTTACCCGATTTAACATTATATTTTGTAAGCTGCATATGATTCTGATCTCTGTTCAATTCCAATATGTAGATATACTTCTCATCAGGACTCCACGTTACTCCGGGCAGGTAATGATCTTTTGGTTCACCTGTTTGCAGCCAGACAGTTTTTTTTGATTTTAGATTATACACCCCAACAGTTACTTCTTCGCTCGGCATACCAGCCATCGGATATTTTATATTTTTTACAACAGCGGGCCTGACTGATACATCGATAACCGGATAGTCGGAAACCATTCTTTCATCTTTCCTGTAAAATGCGAGGTAATTACTTCTGGGTGACCAGAATGTTCCTTTAGTAATTCCGAACTCGTGGCGATGAACAAACTGGCCATTTACAATTCCTTTATCTTCATCATTTGTTACCTGTACCTGTTCTGAATTAATGGCGATGAATAAATTATTATCGATAGTGTAAGCTATTTTAGAAGGTCTTATGAAATCTTTGTTTTCACCTTCTTCAGCAACATTGTTTACTATCTTTATGGTACTATTATCCACATTAATATTCAGCAAATAATTCTGTGTCCAGAACTGAATTGTGTTTTGATTTATCCAATTTAATTTTGGGAGGGAATCCAAGAGCGGTAATTCTTTAATCTTAAGTAATTCATTTAAAGAATTGAATGTAAATAGTACTTGTTTATCACCTGTAAAAGCATTTTCTTTTAAAAGTGTGATTTTATTTTCAATTTTCTTTACAAACGAAAAATCATCAGTACCCGGTATCCATTGGAGTTGTTTGAGTTTTGCCGGAGAGATTGTTTCATATTCCAAAATTACCTGTCTTAGAGTAAAATCCTTTTGTGCAAACGAAATTCCACTGATTAATATGATAAATGAGAATCGTAAAGATATGATCATAGTCCTCTCCATTGCAGTTAGCTGTATTTCAAAGTTAAAAATAAATGATGAAAAAACTTATTCGCTTATTATACTCGTAATAAATTTTTTATCGATCTCTTCAAAAGGGATGTTTGTAATTTTTAACTTTTTATGGCTGAAATCCCAAATTGAGTCAGATGGCTCCTCTCTAATAGGAACCCGGACTTTACTTTGAAACTTCGATTTGCATGAAAGTACATAGAATGGTTTTTTGGTATGCTTGCACAAAAGAGCTAGATGAAGTGACCCCGATTTATTAATTACATTCCCGTTTTTCAGAATTGAATCGGCACCTATCAAAACTGCATCTGCTTTCCTTATAAAGATTCCGGTCATCGCATCTGTAATTAATTCGACTCTTATCCCGGATTTTAAAAGTTCTTTTGCCATCAATTTACCTTCGGAGGCTGGGCGCGATTCAGGAACAATGATTTTCAATTTCTTATTCTTTTCATGCCATAATCTGAATACTTCTAAAAGTGTACCGCTTTTTGAAATTGTTAGGATTGTATTTGCACCCGGTAGTTTTCTATAAATTTTTTTAAATATTCTTTCCAGCTTATTTATTTCATCTGCTTCGAATGATTCCAGAAATGTAATCAAGTCTTTTTGGTTACTAATCTTTATAAGTTTTTCAATTTGACTCAGATAGTTTAGTGCGGAAGTAAAATGAGCTAGCTCAGCTCTTGCAATAACAAATGCCTCCGTAATTAATTTTTGATTTTTACAATGACGAAGAAAATATTTGTTTAGCTTTAAAAGTATTTCAGATGAACCTGAGGTTTTATCGGTAGTAATTTTTTCCAGGGAAGTTTTTTGCTGTGAGTTCATAATTTAGATGGTTCAGACATTTACCAAATCTTTAATATCAAATGATTTTTCAGTAAACGAGTTGTTTGAAAATGTAGTTATGTTTGAATAGAGCTCCTCTTTACATGAATATTGTTTTAAATAATAAATTTGTACACAATTACGGTTTTTAGCTAACCAGTTCAATGAAATTTTCAGTTTTTCAAGATCTTCATCTGTCGGCAAAAAATTGTAGTTGATAGTTTGGTTGTAATAATCAGCTAAAGCAGATTCGAATTTGTCGGTGTTATCAAGAGGAAAGTTTTTGATAAAAATTTTGCCTTCCATTAATAGCAGATAATCTTTACCATAATCGCCGTTTACAACAA
>JASFSF010000203.1:0-5237 GCA_050114555.1 Ignavibacteria bacterium | reverse complement strand
AAAGTAGATTCTAATAATATCGAGTTATCTGTTTCTGAATTTTATGAATTTGGTATTGAAAAGATCTATGACATCTCTGCGCTGGGCGGCAGAAAAATAGGAGATATGCTTGATGATGTAACTGCTCACTTCAAAGAAATTGAAGATAATGAAAAAGATACGAGATTAAAGATCTCAATTATTGGGCGGCCTAATGTTGGCAAATCTTCACTTGCTAATGCACTTCTTGGAGAAGAACGAAGCATCGTTACTGATATCCCCGGTACTACACGCGACAGCATCAATTCTATTTTAAAATATTACAACCAGGAAATTATATTAATCGATACCGCCGGACTTCGTAAAAAGAAAAAGGTTCAGGAAAGTATTGAATTCTATTCTAATATACGAACCCTAAAAGCAATAAGAGATTGTGATGTTGCGGTTGTTATGCTGGATGCGGAAATAGGATTGGAGAAACAGGATCAGAAAATAATTGATGAAGTTGTACGCTGGAGAAAAGGATTAATAATTGCAGTTAACAAGTGGGACTTAGTAGAAAAAGATTCAAGAACTGCTGATCAATTCAGGAAAAAATTATCAGATAAATTAGGTGCAATTAATTTTGCCGAGATTATTTTCATATCCGCTTTAACCAAACAAAGAATATATAAGTTGATTGAATTGTGTAAAGCTGTTGCTGCTCAAAGAAAATTAAAAATTCAAACAAATTTACTTAATGATGAACTTTTACCGGAAATTAAGCAAAATCCACCACCAGCAACACAATCCGGCAGAGAAGTAAGAATTAAATATATCACTCAGGTCGGAGCACACTATCCTGTATTCTCATTCTTCTGTAACTACCCGAAACATGTTGCAGATAACTATAAAAGATTTTTAGAAAATTTAATACGGAAAAAATATGGTTTTAAAGGTGTACCAATGACTCTTAGTTTCAGGGAGAAATAATGAAACCCGGAAGGATTATTGTAGTCGGGGGAAATGCGGCCGGACCCGCTGCCGCAGCTAAGGCAAAAAGAATTAATCCATCTGCCAAGGTTACATTATTCGAAGCGGGTAATTATATCTCAACAGGAACATGTGAAATTCCGTATGTACTATCCGGCGAAATTAAAAATCATGAAAAATTGATATTTAATACTGCGGAAACATTTTTAAATAAGAAAGGTGTTCACGTATTTATTAATCACCTGGTTGAAGGGATCGATAGAAGGAATAAAACTATATTGGTACGTGATATTAAATCAAACCAGATTTCACTATATCAATACGACTCATTAATACTTGCAACAGGATCGTATTCAAAAATACCTCCGGGATTTTCTACGGAATTAAGTAATGTATTCACATTAAAAAATATCCAGGAGTTAATCGGGATAAAAAACTATCTGGAATCGAACTCCGTTAAACATATATCTATAATTGGTTCAGGGTATATAGGACTGGAAGCGGCGGATACTTTAAGTCAGCTTGGTTTAGATATAGTGATGCTTGAAAAACAATCAGCTCCTCTGCCTGAAGCTGAGCCGGAAATAAGTCAAAAAATTAGGGAAACACTTTTAAAACATTCAATAAAATTTGTTGGCGGAATTGAAACCATAGATCCATTTATAAAAGATGATAAGGTAATATCCTTGAAGCGTGATGAGGAATCATATGAAACAGACTTAGTTATCATTGCTACAGGTATATCACCAAACGTGAATCTCGCAGCTAATGCTAAATTAGAGATAGGGAATTTCAATGGAATTAAGGTCGACAGGAAACTCAGAACTTCCGATAGAAATATCCTTGCAGCCGGCGATAACATTGAAGTTGTAAACGCAATCACAGGAAAGAATGACTATCTGCCATTTGCTACTTATGCTCATACGCAAGGACATATTGCCGGAGAAAATGCTGCTGGTGGAAATGCGAATGCAGATCCGGTTATCAAAAACGTTTCAATAAAAGTATTTGATGATTATTTTTCATCAGTTGGTCTCAATAGTAAGTACACTGACGATGTAAGGTTTAAAGTTGAATCAGTTTCAGCTGTAGTACTAAATCTGGTGAGTGTAATGCCATTAAGCCGTGAAGTATATGGTAAACTTATTTACGACAAGGAAAGTAAGAAGATTCTCGGTGCCTCATTTTATGGCGGTGCAGAAGTTTCCGGTTACGCCGATTTGATTTCATCAGCAATATATTCAGGACAAAAAATCGATTTCCTTACAAAAATAAATTATAATTACACGCCGCCTCTTTCACCATTTATTAACCTGTTGTCTGTTCTCGGAAGAAAGGCAGTTAATAATTCAACAAATTAAAGTGGTAACATGAATAAATCATACAGCAATTTTTATCTCATTGACCATCCGCTCGTTAAAAGAGATATCACTGTTTTGCGTGATAAGAATACAAGTTGTGAAATGTTTCGTGCCGCGGTTTCGAGACTTTCAAACATAATAGCGGTAAAAATTAGCGAGGATTTTAGTCTTTCGGATATTAAAGTTGAAACACCCCTTGAAAATACACGTGGTCATCAATTATTCCAGGAGATTGTAATCGTTCCTGTATTGAGAGCGGGATTAGGAATGGTTACAGGGTTTCTTCAGATAATGCCTGATGCTAAGGTTGGTCATATCGGTTTGGAACGTGATGAGAAAACCTTAAATCCGGTTGAATATTATTTTAAAACACCTGACAACCTGATTGAACATGAAATTGTTCTAGTTGATCCAATGCTGGCGACAGGCGGAAGCGCATCGGCAGCAGTTACTTTCTTAAAAAATAGGGGAGCAAAGAATATTACGTTCGCGTGCATTGTAGCAGCTCCAACAGGAATAGAAAGAATTGCCAAAGATCACGCGGACATAAAAATATTTGGCGCTGCTCTTGACAGGGAACTAAACGATAAAGGATATATATTGCCGGGACTTGGCGATGCGGGAGACAGAACATTTGGTACTTTATAGAATCTGTTCACTATTAATTGTTGCTTTTTTAACAATCTCGCTTAATGCACAAATCTTCCCTGATCCGGGGATTGATAACTTGCTCAAATCAGGAATTACTAACATTATAAATCAGCGATTTGACGAAGCGATTGTTGACTTTAACAAGTTAGATAAAGGCTATCCAGACTTACCACTCGGCAAAATTTATCTTGCTGCCTGTAAAATTGCAGAAGCTTATGATACGGCTGAAGAATACGATGTGGGATTTATCGAGGAAAATCTTGAAGAAGCAAAGATTATTGCTGAAGAATTAATTGAAATTGACGAATATAGTATCTGGAACTATTATTATCTGGCACTTGCTGAAGGTTACTCATCATATTATGAAGCTATTAACTCTAACTGGTTCTCTGCAATTTCTTCAGGAATGAACTCAATTAATGCCTATGGGATATGTTTGAATATAGATTCAACATTTTATGAAGCTTATATAGGAATTGGTACATATGAATATTGGATAAGCAGGAGCACTGAGTTCCTGGATGGATTACCATTCTACAAAGATGAAAGAACTATCGGGATAGAAAAACTTAAAGAGGCTATAGAGGACTCATCATATAATTCCTACCTGGCAATCAATTCTCTTGTATGGATTTACATTGAAGAGCAAAACTATGTGGGAGCAATTGAAATTGGGCAAAAAGCGGTGAATGATTTCCCATCTTCAAGATATTTTAAGTGGGGATTAGCAAGGGCTTATGAAGATGTTGATCCGCTTACATCAATAGATATATACACCGAACTTTTAAATTCATATTTGAGTGATCATTCAAATAATCTCATCAATGAAGTGATTTTAAAACACTTAATTGCACAACAATATTTTAAGATTGGGGAAAACAAAAAATCGTTGGATTTGTGCGAAGAAATTCTTGCGATTGAACACTTTTCTGAATTTGAAATTTCTCAACTCGAAAATCGGTTAGAAAGAGTAAATCAACTAAAGAATGCATTATTAGAGAAGAACTGATAATATCTCCTCCTGATAGCTGACTTTACGATGACAGATAAATAATTTAAATTATACCTGCTTTACAACCGATTATTATTAGAGTATGAGTTTAGATAATCCCAGACATCAGAGAATGCTATCGCAATTGCTGGAAGTTAGTAGGGAATCATTACAAAAAGTTGATGAAGACCTGATAACTAAAGCTTTCTCTTTTATGCTTGAAGCACACAAGCATGATTTACGTGCTTCCGGGGAACCATACTATAACCATCCATATGAAGTGGCACTTATTGCAGCCCAGGAATTCCCGCTTGATGATATAACAATCGTAAGCGCTTTATTACATGATGTTGTAGAAGATACCGAGTTTAATCTTGAAGTTCTTGCAGGTGAGTTTGGGAAAGAGGTTGCGGAAATTGTTGATGGAGTAACGAAAATCGGCGGCATATTTACGGGGCAGGATATCGCGAAAGCAGAAAACTATCGTAAACTTCTTCTTTCTATGGTCAGAGATGTTCGTGTAATCCTTGTTAAGTTCGGTGACAGGCTGCATAACATGAGAACGCTTGAATTTGTAAGCCCTGATAAACAAAGAAGAATTGCACAGGAAACACTTGAAATCTATGCTCCGTTTGCTCATCGTTTTGGACTTGGAAAAGTTAAATGGGAACTTGAAGATCTTTCGTTCAAATATTTAAATAGAGAAGCATACGAAGAATTAGTAAGGAAAATTAAAAGCAAGCGAAAGGAACGAGAATCATACATAAAAAAATTTGCTGAACCAATAGAACAAAAACTAGATGAATATAATCTTAAATATGATTTAAGCGGAAGGGCTAAACATTTATATAGCATCTACAGAAAAATGATAACACGCAACCGACCATTTGAAGAAATATTTGATCTATTTGCCGTAAGAATTATTCTGGACACTGATAATACGAATGATTGTTATACAACTTTAGGAATTGTAAATCAGATTTACCTTCCGGTTCCGGATAGGTTTAAAGATTATATCTCTATTCCCAAGACAAATAATTATCAGTCAATTCATACAACAGTTATAGGACCCGATGGAAGATTAGTTGAGGTGCAGATTAGAACTGAAGAAATGCACGAAATTTCTGAGAAAGGTGTGGCGGCACACTGGCGCTATAAAGAGGATAAAACTGCTTCAAGTAAAGATCTTGAAGATTGGGCAAACTGGATTAGAGATATTTTTGAAAACGTAAATAAGTATGATGAAAAAAGAGAACTTCTCGAGAGCTTTAAACTTAATTTAT
>JASFSF010000202.1:0-5250 GCA_050114555.1 Ignavibacteria bacterium | reverse complement strand
CAAGCAAAGCCAATGTATTGTTACATTTAGTATTATACTTTATTGGTTTTTAATTCCTCCACCCATCATTCAATGTAACCACTTACAAAAATTGATAGTATTAATAGATGTTGACTTATTAGATTTAACTATTCAATTATCATTCAGGATGGGAGCGGAACTATGAAATTCAGATGCTTTATTCCAATCATATCAATATTATTTACACTATCGCTTAATGCCCAGCAAGCAAATACAAACATTTTCCACTATGAAATTAATCTTGAGAATCATGAGGATGATATTTTTCACGTTTCATGCATTACTCCTGCATTAACCTCAGCCGATTCAATTTATAATTTTGTTACATTTGCTCCCGGTGTACACCAGGTGCTGGACTTCGGCAGATTTGTAGAATCCTTCCACGCTTACGATAAAAATAATAATGAGATTAAAGTTGAAAATATATCAACAAATGAATGGAGAATTTCTGAGCCAGAAAAAGTGCATAAAATAGTTTACGATATTGAAGATTCGTATGATGCAGAAGTTGAAGATCATTACATTTACCCGATGAGCGGAACAGGAATTCAGGATAGCAGTGTTATGATAAACACTCATGGTGTTTTCGGTTATTTTAAAGAGCGTAAATCCGATCCTGTTACTCTTGAAATTAGTTGTAATCCTGATTGGGTAATAGGTACGGCGCTTAACAAAAATGAAAACGGAGTTTACGAAGCCGAATCATATTATCATCTTGCTGATTCACCTTTATTGTTAGGCTATCTTTCTGTCGCATCTACAATGATTGGTGATATAGATGTTGAGGTATATGTTTATTCTTCATTAAAAGATATAACCTCAGATAAAGTATTAGAGCTGGCTGAAGATGTACTTAATACGGCGTACGATTTTACTACTTTTGCACCTGTTGATCGGTATACATTTTTAATGTATTTGTTTGACAGAGAACTTATGAGTACCAACCCGGTATTTCATGGTGCAGGTGCTCTCGAGCATTCTTATAGTTCCACTTATACATTTCCTGCCGTACCTCAAATCCTGCCATACTTAACAAATGGTATTGCGCACGAGTTTATGCACATTCTTACCCCCCTGAATTTACGCAGCGAGATAATTGCTTATTTTGATTATTCAAAACCTACGGCAGAAGATCAGCATTTATGGTTATATGAAGGTGTTACGGAATGGGTTTCACAGATAATGCAATTAAGAGGAGGTTTGATCGATCTTGATGAATATATGCAAGATGTTTCCCAAAAAATTAATAGAAGCGAGGAGTTTGACACTAGTTATAGCCTGGAAAGATTAAGTGCAGAATGGTTTACTGAAGAAGGGAATAAAAATTATGGAAATATTTACCAGCTTGGTGCGTTAACAGCGGGTGCCCTGGATATTGCTCTTCTCGAATTATCAAACGGTGAAAGAGGATTGCGTGAATTATATCTGGAACTGATTAATAAATACGGTAAGAATAAACCGTTCAACAACGCAACATTCTTCGATGAGATTGTCGATATGACATATCCCGAAATCAATGATTTCATAGATAATTATATTAAAGGAAACCAGCCATTAGACTATGCTAAACTGTACAGCAAACTTGGTTTAAAATATATTGAAAGTCGCCCGTCCGAAAATAAAACACCAATATTCGGGTTACAATTCAGACCGGCTGATGAAGGAAGGCTACTAATTGCAGGTTTCTCTCCTGAGCACAAAAATTTCGGGTTGAAAGTGGGAGACGTAATTCTGGAAGTATTTGGTCGTGAAGCCACGATGGCAAATTCTGACAGTTTAATAGCAATAAAAGATAAAATGAGTCCGGGAGACAAATATACGGTTAAAGTAAAAAGAGGAGATGAAGAATTAGAATTTACCGGTGAGCTGTTTGAGAGAATGGATTACCACGTGTTTGAAATAGATGAAAACGCAACAGATGAACAAGTGAAGTTCAGGGAACTGTGGAGTAAGAATCTTACTCTAAATTAATCGCTGCATCAACTCCGGATTTAACACACAAAAGATTTTCATTCCGGAGTGCCCATCGGGCATATCCGGAATCTTTTTATATCCAAGAATAATCATTACCGAATTTCCTTCTGGCCTTTATTGGCTGAACATTTTTTCATTATATTACAAATAAAAATTTATGTTCACAAAAGCTATAGTGCGGACTCCCTGCAGAAATTTAGTTAATGGGCTGACTTCTGCTAACCTTGAACTTCCGGATTACAATAAAGCAATTGAACAACATGAAAACTACATCAAAGCCTTACAGCTATGCGAACTTGAAGTACAAATTCTGGAAGCTGATGAAAATTATCCCGATTCAACTTTCGTTGAAGATACAGCGTTGTTAACACCTTACTGTGCTGTTATTACAAATCCTGGCGCTACTACACGTAAAGGTGAGACACCTTATATCAAAACAGTAATTGAACATTATTATTCGAACATAGAATTTATAAAAGAACCGGGCACACTCGAGGCGGGGGATGTAATGATGGTTGGGAATCATTTTTATGTTGGCCTCTCGGGAAGAACAAATATTGAAGGCGCAAAACAATTAATAAGGATTTTAAATTCGTATAGTATGTCCGGATCTTTAGTGAATGTTAATGACAATTTGCATTTGAAATCTGGTGTTTCATACCTGGAGAACAACATTTTGCTGGCAGCAGGAGAATTCCTCAACGAACCGGAATTTTCGAACTTCAATATTATCAATATCGATGATGATGAATGTTATGCAGCTAACTCTCTATGGGTAAATAATACCGTACTTGTCCCATCAGGATTTCCCAAAGCTCGCGATTTAATTAAAACAGCAGGGTATAAAATTATAGAAGTCGATGTTTCGGAGTTTCAAAAACTCGATGGTGGATTAAGCTGCCTGTCACTTCGGTTTTGAAATTAGTTTTTCTTCATCCTGGTAAAAATCTAAGTAAGCGTAATTCATTTTAATAATCAATTCGTGTTGATCGGATTGAGATGAAAAAAGTTACTCATTAAGTTTGTTGAACATATAAACATTTCATACAGTAAAGCAATTCCCTAAGTTTTTAGCTCAATTCAAATAATTTTTCCTCGAGAAAAACATTTAACTATTAGGCTCATTGCCTAAAAGATATTATATTAAATCAGATGTTTGGAGTATGTAATGATTTTATGAGGTGCAAGGCATAAACAAAAAATTAAAAAATAAACTCAAACATATCCTTATTTTTTCCCTCCTGTTAACTTTCCCATTCTCTCTATCTGCACAGGATATTTCATTTAAGCAGCTTAAAATTAGGGATGAGATATCACAAGAACCTATCCTTGCTCATCTGGTAGACAACAAGGATTTTGTTTTGAAAAAAACATATACGGTTCAAATTGTGATAACAGATTTTAACATTCTCAATCGTTCAAATACAAGAAATAAAAAGGAAGCTTTAAATCTTAAATCTCCAATTAACAGTGAGAATATTATCCTCTCCCATGATGATGACTATATTCAAATAAGCTTTGCTGCCATGGAAAGCTTCGCAGGAGAAAAAATCCGGTATGCTTACAAGCTTGAAAACTTTAATGATGATTGGATATATGCCGGATCAAACCAAACTGTTACATATACAAATCTTTCTCCCGGTGATTATATATTCAGGGTAAAGGGAGTAGATAATGATTTATGGAATACTATACCTGCAGCTATTGCGTTCACGATCAGACCGCCATGGTGGAGCACATGGTGGGCTTATACACTTTATAGTTTAATATTTCTTGGCATTTTGTATTTAGTGAGACGATATGAGCTGAACCGTATTTATTATAAGAATCAGTTAAAACTTGAAAAAGTTCGGTTCGATACTCTTCGTAATATCGACCAGTTAAAATCTAAATTTTTTACGAATATATCCCACGAGTTTCGTACTCCATTAACATTAATATTAGGCCAGATCGATAGTCTTCAATCATCAATTAAAGATAAGAAGCAGGGGGAAAGACTAAAGGTTGCGCACAGGAATGCAAAGCGTGTGCTGCGATTAATTAACCAGGTGCTCGATTTATCAAAGCTTGAATCAGGCAGTGAAAAGTTAAATGCCCGGACACATAATATTGTAGCATTCCTTAAAAGCGTGTTCTCTTCTCTAAAGGATCTTGCTGAGAAGAAGAAGATCGTGTTTAATTTTTCCTGTGAATCGGATCGAATCTATGTCGATTTTGAACCAGATAAAATGGAAAAGATATTTTATAATTTATTTACAAATGCCATAAAGTTTACTCCACTGAACGGAAAAGTTTCAATTAATGTATCGATTTGCTATGAAAATGAAATAACCGGCACCTCTCAATTAAAAATGACCGGGGTGAAAGAAGCTATTCAAAGGCAGTCGGCATCTCGATTTGTTAAAATTTCTGTGAAGGATTCGGGAATAGGGATACCTGTAAATAGGCTGAGTGACGTTTTCACCAGGTATTACCAGGTGAATGATTCTCATATATGTGAGGATGAAGGAACGGGTATCGGTCTTGCTTTGGCGAAAGAATTAGTTGAACTTCATAACGGAAGAATTTCGGTTGACAGCAGTGAGGGAAATGGTTCTGTTTTCATTGTTACTCTTCCTTTATCGAATTTCCAATCCCATAAAGATTCAATCGAACATATTAATATGACTTTGGTAAAATCAGGTAATGAAATTTTAGATAAAGTCGAAAACTCACTTGAACAAGTTAGGGGGGGAAATGATAATTCAATAGGTGAGGTAGAAGAAGAAGATATAATACTTCTTGTCGAAGACAATAAAGATGTCCGTGATTATATAACAGAACAACTGAATAAAGATTTCATTGTTCTTAAAGCAAAAAATGGAAATGAAGGTATTGCTGTTGCTAAAGAAAAAATTCCTGATTTGATTATTACAGACCTGATGATGCCTGAAATCGATGGATTGCAGTTAACGAATGAATTAAAACGAGATGAAAAAACCAGTCACATTCCAATTGTAATGGTTACTGCCAAAGCATCGGTGAATAATAAGATTGAAGGGCTGGAAACGGGGGCAGATGATTACATGGTTAAACCATTCGATGCAAAGGAATTATTAGCCAGATCTAAAAATCTTATTAATAGCAGAAAACAATTGCGGGAACGATTTGGTAAAGCAACAGTTATAAAACCATCCGAAGTTACCGTTGTTTCTGTTGACCAGGAATTTCTTAAAAATGTTTTGAAAATTATAGAAGAAAATATGGAGGATGAAA
>JASFSF010000201.1:0-5283 GCA_050114555.1 Ignavibacteria bacterium | reverse complement strand
ATTAATTCCTATATGTATGTAATAGGTGGATAATTAATAATCATATCCAGCCAATGGGAGGATTAACAAACATGAAAGGCGCTTTACTTAAAATTGGATTAATCATTGCCCTAAGTTTCTATAGCTGTAGTAATTATGATGTCTTTGATAAATCATTTTTTTTAGTTGCCCCGATAATTATTTTAACAGAACTTTCGATTACTGAAGCAGAAGAAGATATCGCATGCTATTGCTCTCGATATAATAAATTTCCGGAAGACAGTAAAGAACTTTTTAATTTGCTGGATACATGTAAAACCACAACAAATCTCTTTTCAAAATTTGAATTGGAAGATGCCGGTGAGCATTCCGCAAAATACAATTTTGAAATGAAGCAGTTTACTGCCCCATTTAAATCATACTCTGAAAATTCCGCACCAGACTCAGTTAAAATCACAAAATCTACAGGAAGTTTATTCTTCAGCGATTCATTAATTTCAAATGTTTCCGATACGATTGTGTTCGTATTCAATTTCTCCGATATAGAAGGGACAATATATGAGAAGAATGACAGTTTAGTTCTAAATAAATATGATGTCTTGATAAAGAGTTATTTAGATGAAGATCATGTTCACAAGATTGCTGGTTCAGACATTTGCAGCGAATTATCTAAATAGTCTTAGATCTAATAATCTTATCACTCTTTAGCCCGGGCGGGGATTAATTTAAATTTGAATAATCAATATGAATTTTTTATTAGTAATACAACTAGTTGTTTTTGTTTTGGGAACAATATTTATTGTCCTGATTTCAAAAAGATCACTGAAAAGTCTGAAGTATCATGGCTTTTACAGATTTTTTGTTTTTGAATTAACTCTCATTCTGCTTATACTAAACATCCCTCATTGGTTTGACCACCCCTTTACAGGGCAACAGATCGTTTCCTGGATATTATTATTTATTTCTATTCTGTTACTAGTACAAAGTTTATATTTTTTCAAAAAGTATGGGGCATCGGAGAAAAGAGGAGATAACACAGCAAATTTCGAATTTGAGAACACCACGACTTTAATACAGGAAGGGATTTATAAATATATCAGGCATCCTATGTATGGCTCATTGTTATTTCTGAATCTTGGTGCGATGCTCAAGAATGTTTCTGTTATAACTGTTTCATTAGCAGCGGCAGCAATTATATTTGTAGTGCTTACAGCCAAAATAGAAGAGAAGGAGAATATTAATTTCTTTGGAAAGGATTACGAAAGATATATGAAGAAAACTAAAATGTTTATTCCTTTTATATTTTGAAATGTTTACTCTATGAGCGGTATTGAAAAACTCGGCTTCGATAATTGGTTTTGGGAATCCATCCCTTCGGGAAAAGATAAAATTGTGTTATTGTCAGCACGCCGTGCTTGCTCCGTTGTTTACTTTGGAAAGAATTCTGAATTTTAATAACTATTTCTATCAATAAGCACATAACTAATATTTAATCATTAAAAAAAGGATAAAATGAAAAATCTACACTTAACAATCATCTTAATTCTAATAAGCATTTTAGTTCTTTATAGTAATTCAATTGTTATTGCACAAACTACTGAATCAGATTTTTCACTTTCTGCTGAAGATGTAGCTGAACTAAGACCGGTAATTGAAAGCAGGACTGCTCAATATGCAAAATATCTTTTGGAAGGAGATTCGGTGTCGATTGCTGCCCTGTATGCCGGTGATGGAATGCTGGGTTGCACCCGAGGAGAGGAAATAATTTCTAAAGTTGGTGGTTGGATCCGCAGCGATATTGAAAATGATTCCCGGCATCTTACTTTCAAAACGATAACACTAAACGCTGATGGTAATTTGCTGATCGAAACAGGTACTGCTGAAGCCAGAAGTGATGCAGGAGAATTAAAATACACTTTCCGGTATTTGTGTGTCTGGAAAGAAGAAGACGGCGTTTGGAAACTCTACCGTGATATTGGATTGTAGAGGAATGTGACTTTTAATAAAACAACCATTGTTTTCTTTGGGAAGAATTGGGAAGTTTAATTAATAAAATTTATTCCTATTCTCTTAGTTGAGTGGATTTGACTAGAGTTCAATACAGGGTTTTTATTTGGCTAAGGTAATTCTATGAGTAAGTCTATTACATTTGAAAATCTAATCACAGAGTATAAGAGTAGTGAAATAAACTCTTTAACAAGTGATAGCTTAAATAATTTAAAAGAACAGATCATCGAGACGATAAAAACTAGAAATGTATTAAAATCGTTTCTTCATTCATTAGAGAAAGAATTGCTTAAAGATAATAAAAGATTAAAATGGAGAATGTTTTTCCCTTTTGGCAAAAAAATATTTAATAAACAGATAGCTTATTTAAAAGAACAAATTGAAACGAATGAGAATAAAATCAGTGATAAGAAAAAAGAATTGAGCAATGTTTTTATATCCACTGCAATCCCCAATAACGAAAACATTATTTCGAAGTTTATTACACTTAAAGAGATGTTCAATAAGTTATCACTCTCTGAATTTGTCTGGGATATCACTACCTCTCAATTTATTGACCGTGTTAAATTGAGATCGGCAGCGTCGAATGCTATTAACCGAAGACGTGTGAATATTCTCTTTAGTTCTGTTGATATAATTAAAAGTGATGAAGAGGCTTTTCATTTTCAAAATGCAAATGGTGGAGACATATATATTTATCCCTCGATGATTATTATTGTTTCTCCAGATAAAGAATTTGCACTATTGGACTATCGAGACATTTCTCTAAACTATAGTGAATCTCATTTTGTCGAAGAAGAAAATTTTCCCACGGATTCTCAACAAGTGGGCACTACTTGGGCCAAAGTCAATAAAGATGGCTCAAAAGACAGAAGATTTAGTAATAATTATCAAATACCTATTGCCTTATATGGCCAATTACATTGGGAAAGTCAAAAAGGATTTAATGAGGTTTATCAGTTTAGTAATTCCATTTCAGCGGAGCAGTTTTATAGTGCATTCATGGAATATAAACGTTGCATTATGCCAACCAGGCGAGAAATTAAATTCGAACACTGATAACTAGTTCGTTCTTGATTCAGATTGCTTAATTTGTAATGTCATCAAGTGATAAAAATATATGAAGAAAATTGAAAAACTCGGTTTCGATAATTGGTTTCAGAATAAACTTGATTCATCCAAAACTTCTGATTTCAAAATTGCAAGAGTTTTAAGTGTAAATAAAAACAGCTTTGTTGTTTCAAACGGAGTAAAAGATATTTATGCAGAGCTTACAGGAAAGTTTTTATATAATTCAGAGGACTCGCTCGATCTGCCTGCTGTTGGCGATTGGGTTTACGCACAGCTCTTCGATGACGATGAGCTGGCAATTATTCACGATATAATTCCACGTAAATCTTTATTAAAAAGAAAATCATCCGGCAAAAAAGTAGAATACCAGCTTATTGCAGCTAATATTGATACTGCTATCATTATGCAGTCTCTCGACTCGAATTTTAACTTAAGAAGACTTGAGCGCTATCTTGTAATGATAAATGAAGGAAAGATCACTCCTGCTGTTTTCTTAAGCAAAAGCGATCTGGTTAGTAAAGAAGAAACAGAAAAGAAGAAAAATGAAATTCGTAAAATTTTACCTGATATAAGCATCACAGCTTTTAGTAATAATAGCTCAGATGATATTGAAAGTATAAAAAAGTTCTTCACCCCCTTTAAAACTTACTGCCTGCTTGGTTCATCCGGTGTTGGCAAAACTACCCTGCTGAATAATCTAATTCATCAGGAACTTTATAAAACTCAGCCAATAAGGGAGAAAGACGGAAAGGGAAAACATACCACCACAAAACGGGAGCTGGTTATTTTAGAAAACGGGGCGATTATAATTGATAACCCGGGAATGCGTGAATTAGGAGTTATCTCAAATGAATCAGGACTTGACAGCACATTCAACGAAATCGACAATCTTGCCGATCAATGTAAGTACAAAGACTGCACCCATACTGTCGAGACCGGTTGTGCAGTGCTCGGAGCGGTTGAACGAGGAGAGATTTCAGAGGAACGATATAATAATTTTATAAAAATTTATAAAGAATCTCTTTACAACGAAATGTCTTATCTGGATAAAAGAGAGAAGGATAAAAAGTTTGGGAAGTTCATCAGTTCAACTATGAAAGACATTAAAAAAATGAAGGGCAGAGAATAAATACATCAACCTGGTTAACCAATCAAATTTAACCATCCCCAGTTTAGATAAGCAACGACTGTTAGACTCATCCTTCACAATCTAACTTAGTGCAGATAATTTTATTAGCGGAACACATCTATATACACTTAAGCTGGAAATAATGAGCTTTAATCGGGAAAATGCCATTATCAAAATAATAATTATTTAATATTGCAGTTTTCTATTGCACTTTCAATCAAGTTACTAATTCCTAATCTTTGAAGAAGGTATTTAAATTTATTTTATTAACGCACCATTAATCAATCATGAAATCCAAATTATTTATTCTAATCTTATACTTCTCGTTGTATCTGCCGGCCCAGAATGTAATTGTTGTTGTGATCGACGGTGGAAGGTACTCCGAAACATTTGGCGGAAGCGCTGAATATATCCCGCATCTTTATCACGATCTTGCACCATCGGGAGCAATATTTACTAATTTTCGAATAAGTGATGAAGGTATGACTTCAACAAATCCGGGTCAGGCCTCAATCCTGACAGGCAACTGGCAGTTAATGGCAAATGACGGATCGGAAAGACCACGCCAGCCAACAGCTTTTGAATATTACAGAAAAGAACTTTCAGCTTGTGCTACAGATTGCTTCATCGTTGCGGGTAAAAAGAAAATTCATGCTTTGTCTTACAGCACCTTTCCCGGTTATGGATCGGAATTCGGTGCATCTACAAATTGTTTCGATGGAAAAGATGACGAAGTGTATGATAGTCTTGTAGTTACCATGGATACTTATCATCCTAAGTTGATCCTGGTAAATTTTCCAACAACTGATATAAATGGGCATTCCGGAATTTGGAACGACTACGTTAAAGCATTGAAAAATGTTGACAACCTGATTTTTAAACTCTGGCAAAAAATACAGAATGATCCATATTACCAAAATACAACCACAATGTTTGTAACTAACGATCACGGAAGACATACAAATGACTTTAAGGATCATGGCTGCAGCTGCGATGGATGTGAACATATAATGCTGCTTGCAGTGGGAAGAAATGTAAAGCCCGGAGTCGAAAACGGTGATCTTCACTATCAGATTGATATTGGACCAACTATAGGC
>JASFSF010000200.1:0-5324 GCA_050114555.1 Ignavibacteria bacterium | reverse complement strand
CAGTACAAGTTCTTCAAATATTTTTTTTGATGCTGAATCTGCATTAGCAGCACATTCATTAGCCCATATGTTATAATCTTTTGCACTGTCTTCTTCCATACCGGCTGCACATTTTACCATTTCCTTAGGATCTTTAATACTCTTAATTTCGCCCGCTATATTCATTTCAACATCGCCTTTAAGGAAAAGAATTCGTTCAGATAAAGTTTCGACGTGTCCCATTTCTTCTATAGCAGTTTTTTTGAATAATCCGGCAAGTAAATCATAACCCTGATCATCACAATGAAAATGAAAGTACATATATTGGTGAACAGCCTGAAGCTCATCGGCAACAGCTTTATTTAATAATTCTATACTTTTCTTTTGCATAATTATATCTCCTGAGTGGTTTAGTTCAATTAATATTAAATTCTTAATATTAAAAATAGAAAAATTGCCGACCTTTATAAAGACGTAATCCGGTATCTAAGATTAGTTTTTCGGTAATCTCTCGAGAAATGAGCTGTCACTTAAAACAGTAAATTTATTTTTTTGTCTTAACTCATCCAGGTTGAGACAATTCATATAACTCATCGAACTCTTGAGTCCGTCTGAAATACTATCGATGACATTCTGGACCACCCCCTTATATGGGACCATTGTTTCTTCCCCCTCAATAAATTCATTTTTCATTTTCACACCAAAAGATGCTGAGCCGCGATATTTTTTCCATAATTGTCCGGCATATTTTATAACTTCTCCGGGTGTTTCCTTTGTGCCTGCAAGCATTCTTCCAAGCATTACCGCATCGGCACCAAGGGCAATCGATTTTGCAACATCTCCGGGACTTTTTATCCCCCCATCAGCAATTACGCTTATATTAAGTTTTTTTTCTTTACGTGCCAGCACTACATCCAGTAATGAAGAAACCTGCCCGATACCAATACCGGTTTGAATGCTTGTAGAGCAAACACTTCCGCTTCCAATGCCAACTCTAACTGCATCGGCTCCAGCTCTTTCCAGCTGATCTATTGTTGCGCCATGAGCAACATTTCCTACAATTATCTTTACATTAAACCTTTTTTTTATTTCTTCAGCTTTGTTAAGCACTTCGTGATTATTTGCATTTGCAGTATCAATACAAATTATATAATTATGTGCCGCGAGTTTTTCAATTACATTAGATGCAGTATTCAACGCAATAGATACTGCTTTAAGTTTTTTACCATTTTGATCGTCTTCTAAAATTTTATTCAGTGAGGAATCGAACCTGTTTAGAATTCCTATGCAGCCAAGCTCTGTTAATCTTGCCGCCATTTCAATACCGGTAACTGATTCCATTGGACTGGAGATTATTGGAATTAGAAGTTTTTCACCCAAAAAACTGCAAGCAGTATTGGTTTCTTTTCTCGATTTAATTTTACTTACTTCTATTGGCACCAGGCTAACATCATCATATGTTAGGGACTGAAAATAATCGTTCAGTTCGATCTTATCATATATTTTCATATGGTTGATCTCTAAAGATTTAGATTGTAAAAAAATACCCCGACGCTGTCCCGGGGTATTTAATTAATGTATTAGTTGATACAAAATTATTATTTACCAAGTATTTTTTCAATTCCATCCAGCAATTCATTCATTTTATTTGAAACCGCTAAAATTGGTTCAGGGGAGCTCATATCAACTCCGGCATCTTTTAAAATGTTAATCGGATAATCTGAACTTCCTGCTTTAAGAAAATCAAGATATTTTTTCACTGCCATTTCACCTTCGTTATGGACTTTTGACGCAAGTTTTTCTGAAGCAGCAAATCCTGTTGCGTATTGATAGACATAAAAATTATAATAAAAATGCGGGATCCTTGCCCAGGTATATTTTTCCTCCTCAGAAACGGTCATAGCTGATCCCCAATATTTCTGGTAAATTTCCTTATACATTTGGGAAAAAATATCAGGAGTAAGTGCCTCGCCTTTTTCCGTTTTATCATAAATAATCATTTCAAACTCGGCAAACATAACCTGCCTGTAAAAAGTTGCAGTAATGTTGTTAAGATATTTTTCCATCAGGTATAGTTTTTCATCATCGCTATCTGCATTTTTTGTAAGATAATCTAAAAGAAGTGATTCATTAAAAGTTGAAGCAACTTCGGCAACAAAAATTGAATAATTAGCATAGGGATAAGGCTGGGTTTTTCCTGTATAATATGAATGCATATTATGACCCATTTCATGAGCAAGAGTAAATAAATCGTTTAGCAAATCTGCCCAGTTTAATAAGACGTATGGGTGTACACCGAAGGTAGTACCTGAAGAATATGCACCGCTCTTTTTAGCAACTGTTTCATAAACATCGATCCATCTATTCTCGTAGGCAAGATTCAGAGAATTTGAATAATCATTGCCTAGTACTTTAAGTGAATTCACTATTATTTGCTTCGAGTCTTCATAAGTATATTTTTTTTCATCAATATTATTAAATATGGTTACATATACATCGTAAGGATTAAGTTGTTCTTTTTTTAACAGTTTCTTTTTTAACTCGGCCCATCTGTGTAAGGATTTAAGATTTCTATTTACCGTTTCAACCAGATTATCATATACTTTCAAAGGTATATTATTCTGGTCAAGGGCAGCTTCTCTTGCTGAATTGTACTTTCTTGCTCTGGCAAAAAATATATTTGTTTTCAGATTCCCATTTAAAAGTGCAGCAATTGTGTTAGCATATTCCTCATATGATTTTAAATAACCCTCGAATGCACGCTTTCTGTATTCATTATTTTTGGAGTACATTGCCGAATAAAATCTAGCATGAGATATTTGGACTTTACTTCCTGAATCATCTTCAATAACCGGGAACTTTAATTCAGCGTTTGTAAACATCGAATAACAATTATAAGATGTTTGAGCCATATCGCTTGCCATGGCGAGTATTTGCTCTTCATTCTTTGATAGTGAATGAGATTTTGTTCTAACGAGGTTTTCGATACTATGTTTATATACATTTAATTCAGTATTGGAATGTATAAACTCGGCAATTTTATTTTCAGACATTTCCAATATCTCAGGTTTAATAAAGGAATTTTCCGCATAAACCTTGGTAATTAGAGATTTGATTCTGTCTTCCATCGCCTGATAGGTATTTACTGTCATATCACTATCTTTTGACAGCATAGCATATAAATGAAGTCGTTCAAGCTTTATTCCAATGCTGTCATCGAACTTCAGACAGTCAAGCAATGATTCAGGATTGTCTCCGAGTTTACCTGCAAACTTTTTATACTGGTGAAGTTTTTCCTCTATCCATTTGAAATCTGCTTCCCATTCTTCATCAGATTTGTATATATGAGTAAGATTCCATTTATATTTTTCTTCAACATTTTCTCTTACAGGCACACTTGCAGTCTGTTTATGATTATATAACTTCAAATTATTTCCAAATAAGGTTTGCATGTATTACCCCCAATAGCAAAGTGATAATTTAATTAGTAAAAAGCGATTCAAAATAATAATAATTCATAATAATAAAAATAAGGTTTCATCCCATTCAGTTTCAGTAATGTAGTTTTCTTAAAGAATATTTAAAGATGTGTTATCCTCCCAAATTTTAGATGTAATAATTGACCTGTAGTAATTGGTTTGTTACAATGTTCTGCTTAGTTGAACTTTTACTTTACCCGTAAAATTATATGTTTTAAATCCTATTTGTCTGGGGATAAAACCGTTTAAGGCTTCAGAAAAAAGATTTTCATCCCCATTACCAAAATATTCAAATTGGCTATCAGAATTTGCATCGAATACATTTATTCTGATGTACCCGGAAGAATGATCTAAAATAGTAATGGAAATTCTGGTAGTAAAAGATGAAATCTGCGGATTGTTGGATACCTCTACTGAAAGTTCTTGTGCGTTAAGTAAAAATGTGTAAGAATTCCAGACTTTGCTTTGAACCGGTTCATTTATATTTGTTGCAAATTCCTCCGGTTCTATTATTCCTTCCCTGCATGATGTATTAATAATTAGCATTGCAATTGCGAATATCACTATATGTAGGTGAAGGTTTCTCTTCATAGTAAAAACAATTATCAATAAAAAATCTTTATACTTAATCGATGTTATTAAAAATAAATAACCAATGATAGGTAAAATTAATTACCGGTATTAATTTATTGTTGAACATTTAAATTTCTATTTAGTAACAACCCAATCCGGCATTGTACCAAGGTCAAACAACCAGATACCAAGAAAATATACTAATAAACTTACTATCATTACACCGGTGAAATTTAAAATAATCCCTGTTCTTACCATTTCAAATATTTTTATTCTATTGCTTGCAAAAATTATTGTGTTTGGTGGTGTAGCAACTGGCAGCATAAATGCCATTGATGCGGACAGTGTTGCTGTTATCATGAGCAGGATCGGATTCATCCCCATAGCAACCGATACGGAAGCAAGTACAGGAAGTATCATTTGTGTAGTTGCAGTGTTAGAAGTTAATTCTGTTAAAAAACTTATCGATGTTGCCACCAGAATTATCATGAGGAGATGATGAAGTGAAGATAATCCCGAAATATTTTGTCCGATATAATCTGATAAACCTGTTGAAGTGAAACCTTTTGCAAGCGCAAATCCGCCACCAAACAATAAAATAATCCCCCAGGGAATTTTTCCGAATACTTCAATGTTCAGGAGAGTAGTCTTTTTATCTTTTGCGGGAATAAGGAAAAGTAAAAACGCCATTGAAATTGCAACAGTTCCATCATTGATAAAATCAGAATAAGTAAAGATGTTTGACCAACCTGGAACCTGAAACAATCCAAAATTTAAATCCTTCCGGAATATCCACAACAAAGCAGTTAAACTGAATACCACACTCACCATTTTCTGCTCATATGATAATTCTCCTAGATTTTTATATTCGTTTTTAATGAATGATTTTTCGATTTTCAACGAGTTATCAACCCTGATTACAAGTTTTGTAAGTATAATTGATGTAACAAACAACATTGCAATCGTTATTGGAAGCGCTAGAAACATCCAATTACCAAATGATATTTCTGGTGCGAGTGGGAACATAATTTTCATAGTTTCTATAAACACAAGATTTGGCGGAGTTCCTACAATCGTTGCCATTCCTCCCAGTGTGCATGAATATGCAACACCAAGGAGAATTGCCAGAGAGAATTTGTGAGTGTTTTCAGTTCCAAACTGGTTTTCAAGGTGTTTGATAATTGCCAGTGCTATAGGAAGCATCATTATTGCAGTTGCCGTATTGGATATCCACATAGAAAGAAAAGCACCTGCAATCATAAAACCGAAAATAATTGATTGTGGACTGCCGCC
>JASFSF010000199.1:0-5369 GCA_050114555.1 Ignavibacteria bacterium | reverse complement strand
GACGGAGTTATTGGTAAATCATTATTCGATAAATATGTTACTGAAATTGATCTTGAAAAATCCATTTTAACATTCTATGAACCGGAGGATTTTAAAATAGACCCTGTTGAACCAATTCCACTAAATCTTGATTATGGTTTTCCGGTTGTTGATACTGAAATAGGTATCGGGCTGAATGAAACAATTCATATCAAATCGGTCGTAGATATTGGTCATCGCAGCACATTTTTAATTAAAGAAGATAGCTTAAAAAATATATTACCACCCTGTGTCACAATTGATGCAATTGCGGGGAGAGGTATTCAGGGAGAGGTTATGTCAAAGATCGGACGAATCAGGGAATTAAACATTGGTCAGTATTCTTTGCATAATATCCCGGCATCATTTTTAGATGAGAATGAAAACATGGGTGTCCCTTCATCAATTGCCGAAGGAAATATAGGAAACCTCGTTCTAAACAGATTTAAATTGATACTCGATTATTCACGGAAACAAATGTTTCTTATTAAGAATAAAAATTTTGAAAATCACTTTGAAATTAATATGGCAGGATTGATAATAGAACAAGATAAAGAAGGAGCAGCATTAATAAGGCATGTTGTTGAAAATTCGCCTGCCTCTGAAAAAGGAATTCTGAAAGGAGACTTAATTACTTCCATCAACGGAAAGGATATACGAGAATACAGTTTTGATGATTTATATAATCTGTTTACCAAAGAAGGTGATGAATTAATTCTAAATTTAGAAAGAAATGGTGCAAAAATTACTGTTACTGTGAAACTTCAAAAATTGATTTGAAATTTCCATGTAAACTTTTTCCTGTTATTTGTGAATTTTTAATTTGAATCATACTTCAATAATTTCAACTGGTATTGCTTTTGGTACATTAGCCAATGTGTACAAGATTGATCAGCAAAGGAATTTTACCTTCGACAAAGAGGTGCTTACCGACCTTTTAAACCGTTTGTCAAACCGCAATTGATTCCCATATATTCATTAGTTAAGTTCACATCATCTATGAAAGAACATTTCCATTCTAAATTGAATACAACAGAAAAATATGATCCATCACCTCGCAAACTATACAACGTTAAACGAGTGCTTATATTCACTGCTGAAATAATCAACCTTGAAACCGTTATATGGATAGGATCGTTGTTGTATTTAATATTTATACATACACCCGGTGATGTTAGCTTTACTTTATGTCCACTGAAAAATCTTGGTTTTGAATTTTGTCCTGGGTGCGGATTAGGTAATTCTATCTCATATATGTTTCATGGTGAGTTCAGTCAATCATTTGTTTCACATCCCTTTGGACTTTTTGCATTTCTCGTACTCTGTTTCAGAATTATGGTAATAACAAAAAATAATTGGAGTAATTATGGCAAACATATTACAATTAATGCCTTACCTTGAAGGCGAAGAATTAATGTACGTTCAACAACTGATAAAAGATTTCAACGATGATCTCGCTCAACAGTTTGCTGCAGTATATGGTGCCAGGAGAAAGGACCCAACCACAATGATGCTTCTTGCATTGCTGGGATTTTTAGGCATTGCCGGTGTACACAGATTTATGCTGAACCAGATAGCAATGGGAGTTATCTACTTCTTTACAGTTGGATTATGCTTCATCGGTACAATCATTGACCTGGTAAATCACAAAAAATTAGCATTCGAATACAATTCCAGGCAAGCCCAGCAGGTGGCATCACTTGTAAAAAATTTCACTCAAAGTTAAAATTTATTAGGAGCCAGAAATTTAATCCGGCTCCTTCTCCAATATCACAATAATTTGTCCACTCTAAACAATTTGCAATTAAATAATTATATTGAATACGACCCTCCATTCGGCTAAATTACATATTAGAATGAACAAAATATCTTTTACAAAAATGAGCGGGGCAGGTAACGATTTTGTTATAATAGATAAATTGCTCAATCCCGGTATTGTTCTTTCAAATAGTGTTATAAATAGATTATGCGACCGGCGAAATGGAATTGGTGCTGACGGAGTTATTTTATTTGAAGATGCAGAAAAGTATGATTTTTCTATGGTATACTACAATTCAGATGGTTCAACCGGTTCATTATGCGCAAACGGTGCGCGATGTGCAATGAAATTTGCTAAGAAAACGGGCAGAAATCAAAGGAAAACTACAAGCTTTCTTTCAAATGGAATTGAATATTCGGGTGAGTTGTTAAGCGATGGTCTTTTAAAATTTAACTTAAATAACCCGGGAGAGGTAAAACAAAACATTAATCTTAAGGTTCTCGGTAAAGATGTTCAGGTTTCATTTGCCGATACAGGCTCGCCGCACGTAATAATAGATTTAAATGAGATTGATTCTGATTTTTACGATGAAATGGATATTGATTTAGGATTAGCTAATTTTGCAGTGGATAAAATTGGAAAAGAAATTCGGAATGATAAAAATTTCTCTCCGGGAGGTACGAATGTTAATTTTATCGAAGTTAAAGAAGATGAAATTCACATTCGCACTTACGAGAGAGGGGTTGAAAGTGAAACCCTGGCATGCGGAACCGGAGCGGTTGCCGGCGCTATCATTGGCTCAATTAAATATGGAATAGTTCCGCCGATATCAATGGTTACTAAAGGCGGTGAAATTTTAAAAGTAAATTTTGAATTAAATGGTCCGGAAATAAAAAATGTCTCTCTTATAGGTCCGGCATCAGAAATTTTCAGCGGAGAGATATTAATCAATTAAATAGTTACTATTGCGGAGAATAAATGTCGAAGGTTATTTTTACAATTCAGTACGAATTGAAAGATGGTCAGGAAAATGAATATAAAAATGTAATAATCGAACTTAAAAATTTATTAAATGCAGAGGGTTTGGAAGACTATTCAGTGTTTAAGGTGAAAGGAAAATCCAACCAGTACCAGGAACAATATACATTCAGTTCTGAAGAAGCATTCGAAGCGTTTGATGATAATAATGATGAGAGAATTAATATTCTAATAAATAAATTGAGTGATCTTACAATTGATCATTCATCAAGGTATACTACACTTAAAAAAGTTGATTAATACAGAAGGTTCCAGAAACAACTGGCAGCAACTATATACATACCCGCAGAATATGAAAATTGTATTTTGCCACCTTTCCATCCTTCCATTAACTTCTAATAACAGTATTAAAAAATCTCTTAGTGAACAAAATAATACATAGGATTTATGTTGCTTCATTCGTTATAATAGGAATTGCTGTAACCATACTGCTGGCTTACAACGGCTATGATTATTATTCAACGCCGCTCGAAGAAAGATTCTTTAGTCAACAGCACGAATTACTAAAACCTAGCGGCGATTTTGGACACGGATTCGGTATCATTGGCTCATTTATGATGTTAACTGGCGTTGCAGTTTATATGGTGAGAAAAAGGTATCGCCGTCTGTTTAATCTTGGCTATCTTAGACACTGGCTCGATCTGCATATATTTCTGTGTTCGGTTGGTCCGGTGTTAGTTTTGTATCATACTGCTTTTAAATTCGGAGGTATTGTATCGGTAAGTTTCTGGAGTATGACATTAGTGGTACTCAGTGGGATTGTAGGAAGATTTATTTATGTGCAGATTCCGCGAACGATAGAGGGACAAGAAATGGGAATAAATGTAATGAATGATCTGAAAGAAGATCTGGCAACGAAGGTAAATAAAGCAATTGATTTTGATCAGGAATTACTATATAATTTTCGAGCTATTACTTCTTCTGAAAGATATAAGGAGCAATCTTTTTTAAAGGCACTATATATTATAACCAGGAATTTTTTTAAAATAAGATTTAACCTCAGGAAAATAAAAAAGGAATTAAAGGCGAAAGATCTTCAAAAGTTTGTGCGTAAGGATATTATCAGGGCAGCAAAATTTGAGCTGGTTTTATCAAGAAGAATTGGATTGCTTAGAACATTTCAGAAATTATTTCGATACTGGCATATTGCACATCTTCCATTTGCAATTACGATGTTTGTTATTATGCTGGTTCACGTTGTAGTAACAATTGTTTTTGGTTATAAATGGATATTTTAAGGAGAACGAATGAAATTTAAACCACAATATTTTTATGGCGTAGTTGCTGTAGCAGTTATAATTATTCTATATATATTTTCTCAAACAGATAATTCCGATGATATATCTGGATTAAATACCGAAACAAACCAAAGCATTCCGAATGATGATATTCATCGTCAACAAAACAGAAGTGAAACGCCCGGGAAAGAGAATGTGTCTGAATCTTTTAGGCATAGGATGGAAATGTTGAAAAAAGAAATCGATGAAAATCCGGAGGATACTCTTAAGCTTCTTGAATATGCAAATCTTCTTGCCTCGGCACATATGCCGAAACAATCTGTAGAATATTATCAGAAATTTCTTTCAATTAATCCGAAGAGAACCGATGTTATGTTCTCTCTCTCATTTGTTTATTATACTCTCGGTGATTATAAAAATGCAGAGGAACAAACAAACGAGATCTTAGCAATTGATCCCGAAAATACCGACGCTATGTACAATCTCGGCGCAATATCAGCCTCCCTGGGTGACAAAGAAAAAGCCAAAGAAATTTGGCAGCACCTCGCCGATAAGTACCCTGACAAAGATGTCGGAATCAAAGCTTCAAATTCATTAAAAAAATTGTAAACACTATTTAATTGATCAAAAATATTATCGCTATAAGACAAATGCGATAAATATTTTTACTGTCGTTTATAGTACGGAAGTTGCAGTAATTGATAGCCCCTGCTAGTTCAATTTAACATTTAAAACCTAATTTGGAGTTGCAATAGAATAGCATTTAGTGATGGAAGTAATAATTGAAAACTATTTAGGTTATGGATTAAGTCTTATTATTGTTTTACTGGTAATCTATTACTATGTAAAATCGAATGAAAAAAAATCTAAAAAGGTATCACAGAAAATTGCCAAGGCAAAACAGTTCGGCTTTCATGAACCTGTATCTCTGCATCCTGTAGTCAATCCTGAAATATGCATTGGAAGCGGCGCATGTATAACCGCTTGTCCGGAACATGATATTTTAGGAATCGTTAATGGTAAAGGAACTACGATAAATGCATCACGCTGTGTAGGACACGGGGCCTGCTTTCATGCTTGCCCTGTGCAGGCTATATCTTTGTGCATTGGAACTGAAAAACGTGGTGTTGAGCTGCCGCATATCAGCAAGGAATTTGAAACAACACTTCCCGGTTTATTTATTGCAGGTGAGTTGGGGGGAATGGGGTTAATAAAAAATGCTGTCGAGCAGGGAAAACAGTCAATCCATTATCTTACTCAAAAACTGGTTCCATCATCAAATGGCAAGTATGATGTTATAATAGTAGGTGCCGGAC
>JASFSF010000198.1:0-5374 GCA_050114555.1 Ignavibacteria bacterium | reverse complement strand
CTTAAGATAGTTAATTTCTTCATCAAGAACACTTATTTTCTCGTATAAGGATGTATTATCCTGTTTGGTTTTTTCAAGAGAAACTTCTAATTCTTTATTTCGTTCAATTAGAGTGCCGTATTTTTCTTTTAATACAGCGATCTGTGTCTCTAAAGTATTCAGATCATTTAATAAATTTTCGTATTTACTCATTTTTCCAAAAGTTTATCCCCGTAAACGGGCATCAAATTTCTTTGTAATTATTTTAATTAAGTTTTCGAAATCTTTTTCAACTTCAACATCTTCCAGGGTTCTGTTTTCGTCAAAATAAGTCAACTGGAAAGCCATACTTTTTTTATTGTTTCCAAGTTCTTCGCTCTCAAATATATCGAAGACATTTACCTCTTTCAATAGGCCGGAACTTTTAACATTTATAAATTCTTTAACCTCTTGATAAGTGATCTTTTTATCAAATATGAATGCAAAATCCCGGATTACCTTTGGATATTTAAGCGTTTCAGTAAATTTTCTGTGTGCTTTTTGTAATCTTTTTAATTTATTAAGATTAAGCTCAAAACAGAAAACTTCCTGATCGATATCAAATTTTTTAAGAACAGATCTTAATACACTTCCTCCAAATCCGATTACATCTTTATTAGCCGATTTTGTAAATGATTCGTCGTAAATTGTATTATCATTTGCATAATATGAATCATTTAAGGGATTGTCAAGCTTAATTTTATCTAAAAATGTATCGACAATTCCTTTCAAATCAAAAAAGTTATAGCTCTCCGAATCTGCAAACCACTCACGCACAATCTTATCACCGGTTATAACTATTATCATCATTTCTTCTTCAGAATAATCATCGAAGCTTTTTATTATTGTATTTTTATCTTTCAGCTTAAACACATTCCCAACTTCATATACAGCTAGACTTTTCTCTCCCCTCTTTAAATTTCTTTCAATTACGCTCAATGCACCTGGTAAGAGTGATGTTCTTAAAAACTCCATATCCTTACTGAGCGGATTGGAAATTTGAATCGGGATTCCGGTTAACTTTGCCATGCTTTCAGTCTGCAAAGGATTATTTATCATCTCATACAGACCAAGAGAATTCGCATATTCTTTTAGTTCATTTGTAAAGCTTGTCTCATCCTGCTTTGATTCAAGTGGAATATTAATCCTGGTAATTGTCGGAACATTATTGTAACCGGAAATTCTTGCGATCTCTTCTATAAAATCAACTTCACCTTCAATATCCGATCTGAAATTCGGTACAGTAACTGCGAATTTATCATCAGTTTTCTCTTCCACTTTGAATCCCAGACTTGTAAGAATTCTAATAATTTCATCTCGTTTAACAGAATATCCAAGCAGTTTAGAAACTCTTTCCAGTCTAAGAGAAAAAACTCTTTCTTTTATTTTATTTGGATATACATCAATTACTCCCCTGGCAATCTTACCTCCGGCAATTTCGGAAATCAATTGTGCAGTTCGATCGGCAGCAAAGATTGTATTATCAGGATCAGTCCCACGTTCAAACCGGTATGATGCGTCCGTGCTTAACAGTAAATATTTTGATGTTCTCCTAACAGATGAAGGATTGAAGTATGCACTTTCAATCAATACATTTTTTGTATCATCATAAACTTCAGAATTTTCGCCGCCCATCACACCGGCAATTGCCACATTTCTTTCAGCATCACAAATCATTAAAGTATCTTTATCTAATTCCCTTACTTTTGAATCAAGTGTGGTAAACTTACCTTTTGTTTTTGTACTTTTTACTACGATCTTTTGCCCATTCAAGCGATCAAGATCAAATGCATGCAATGGCTGACCACACTCGTGCAGAACCATATTTGTTATATCCACAATGTTGTTGATGGGACGTAAACCAATGCTTGTGATTTTTCTCTTTAGCCAATCGGGTGATTCTTCAATTTTAACATCCGTTACCACTCTCGCTGAATACCTGGGACAATTAACTTTATCTTCAATGCTTATTGATGCAAGTTCATTTATATCAGTTTTGCTTTCAACTAATTTTATTTTTGGTTTGTTAAGTTCCCTCTTAAAAATTGCGGCGAGATCTCTTGCAACACCAATATGGGAAAGCGCATCCTGCCTGTTTGGTGTCAAAGCTATTTCAAAAATAACGTCATTGAGTCCAAGTGCATCCGAAATTGAGGTGCCCTCTTTCAGTTTGGCATCTAAAACCATAATACCTGTATGGTCATCACTTATTCCAAGTTCATCCTCTGCACATATCATCCCAAAAGATTCGACACCACGAATTTTTGTTTTCCTGATTTCAAAGTTGCCAGCCGGAATGAATGTTCCAACAGGTGCAAAAACAACCTTCTGCCCTTTTTCTACATTAGGTGCCCCGCAGACTACCTGAAAGTTCTCTTTGCCATCAGAGACCATACAGACACTAAGCTTATCAGCATTGGAGTGTTTTTTCTTATCAGTAACAAGTCCAACAATAAAATCTTTGTACATTTTATTCTGATCAATAACATCTTCAACTTCAAGACCGCTCATGGTAAGTTCATTTACGATTTCATCCGTACTTATTCCTTCCAGGATAATATATTTTTTAAGCCAGTTTAAGGAAATTTTCAAATTACTTTACCATAATTAAAATTGTTTAAGAAATCTTATGTCATTTTCGAAGAAAATCCTGATATCCGTTATTCCATATTTCAGCATCGCTATTCTCTCAATACCCATCCCGAAAGCATAACCGGTATATTTTTCAGTATCGTAATTAACGTAGTTAAAAAGATTTGGATCGACCATACCACATCCTAAGATTTCAAGCCAACCGGATTGTTTGCAAATTTTGCAGCCCTCACCCATACACATATAACATGTGATATCCATTTCAGCGCTTGGTTCAGTAAATGGAAAAAAGCTGGGACGAAAGCGGTATTTCAATTCATCACCATAAAATTGATGAGCAAATGAAACTAATGTTCCCTTTAATTCGGCAAATGTAACATCGGTATCAACATACAATCCTTCAACCTGATGGAACATACAATAACTGCGTGCGCTAACAGCTTCGTTCCTGTATACTCTACCCGGAATAATAGCTCGCACGGGTGGTTGCTGCTTTTCCATCAACCTTATTTGAACAGGTGATGTGTGTGTTCTAAGTAAAAAATCTTTATTTATGAAAAATGTATCCTGCATATCCCTTGCCGGATGATCCGCAGGAAAATTCAGTGCTTCGAAGTTATAATAATCGGATTCGAGTTCCGGTCCCTCAAAAACAGAGAAACCCATACCCTTAAATATCAATTTGATCTCATCCAGGGTTTGGGTGAGTATATGCCGGCTGCCTATATTGTATGTTTTACCTGGGAGGGTTAGATCAGTCTTTCGGGATTCTGTATCAACTTCTTTAGAGAACTCGGACTGTTTTTCTTTTATTTGTTTTGTTACCTGATCGCGTAAAATGTTCAGTGACTTACCAAGTACGGGCTTTTCTTCCTTTGATGCAATTTTCAACTGATCGAAAAGTTTTGGGATTATTCCATTCCTGCCAACATATTTTATTCTGATTCTTTCCAGGTCATCAAAATCATGAATCCCTGAAATTTCTGATTCAAATTCCGATTTAATATGTTCAAATTTTTCACTAAGCAAAGTGCACCGATCGGATTATTTAAAACAATACCCCTGAAAATAAATTAGAGCATTCATTAACAGGGGTTAAAATTAGTTAGCTGCAAACTTAACTACTTCAGAGAAAGCTTCGGGATTTTCGACAGCAAGGTTAGCTAATATTTTTCTGTTTATTGCAACACCTTTTTCATTTAGTGAATGAATTAATCGTGAGTATGTTGTTCCGTTTGCTCTTGCTGCGGCATTGATTCTAACAATCCATAATTGCCTGAATGTTCTCTTTTTAAGCTTCCTGTCCCTGTAAGCATGAACAAGACCTTTTTCAACGGCTCCTTTAGCAATAGTATAAACCTTGCTTCTGGAGCCCCAGTATCCTTTTGCCTGTTTTAATACTTTTCTTCTTCTTTCTCTGGAAGTTACACTATGTGATGTCCTGGGCATTTTCTAAAATCCTCTTTCCTTATTGAACCATTGTTGTTACACGTTTCTGTTGTGATTTATCAACCAATGTAGCACGTCTAAGATTTCTTTTTGTTTTTGTAGTTTTTGAAGTTAAAATATGAAGTTTAAAGGCCTTCTTTCTTTTTAACTTTCCTGTAGCTGTTTTCTTAAATGTTTTAGCAGCCCCGCGGTTGCTCTTCATCTTTGGCATTTTTTATTCCTTACTAATTATTCTTTTTTGCTTTCTTTGATACCGGGACTAAAATTACACTCATGTTTCTCCCTTCCAGTTTAACGGGAGTTTCAACTTTTGAAAATTCCTTTACTCTTTCAATAAATCTTTCCAGCAATTCTTCTCCGAGCTGTGTGTATGCCATCTGTCTTCCCCGGAACAGTACTGTTGCTTTTACTTTATTTCCATCGCTTAAAAAATTTATTGCATGTTTTGATTTGAACTCAAAATCATGAACATCCGTATTCGGATGAAACCGGATTTCCTTAAGAACTGAAACCGCCTGATTCTTTCTTTGTAATTTTTCCCTCTTTTGTTGTTCGTATCTAAACTTACCGTAATTAATTATTTTGCAAACCGGAGGATCAGCTTGCGGAGCGATTTCCACAAGGTCTTCACCCTTCTCTTCAGCTATTTTAAGCGCATCCTGTCTTGAAAAAATACCTAATTGTTTACCATCTAAATCAATAACCCTTACTTTCTTTGCCGTTATGTCTTCATTAACCCTGGTATTTTCTTTTTTTGCGATGAATTACCTCTTTAATTGTTTTTGTAGTTTTTATTTAAAATTTCTGCATTAATATTATCAATAAATTCATTCAAACCCAAGATACCTTTATCACCTTCTTTATGCTTCCGTATTGATATGTTACCCGCCTCAACTTCCTTCTCACCAAGTATTAACATGTAGGGTACTTTGTTAGTCTCCCAGTCGCGAATCTTGTATCCGATTTTTTCATTGCGTTTATCAAATTCCACCCGAATGTTATTACTCTTCAGTTGGTTGTATACCTGTTGTGCGTAACCAAAAAAGTTCTGAGATACCGGAATTATCGCAACCTGAATTGGAGCAAGCCATAATGGAAATGCTCCTGCAAAATGTTCTATTAAAACTCCAAAAAATCTTTCTATTGAACCCAATAGTGCACGGTGAACCATAAATGGCCTGTGCTCCTGCCCATCCTCCCCGATGTAAGTCATATCAAATCTTTCGGGCAAGTTAAAATCAAATTGTATTGTACTCATTTGCCATTCGCGGTTGAGTGCATCCTTTATTATAATATCTATTTTGGGCCCGTAAAA
>JASFSF010000197.1:0-5378 GCA_050114555.1 Ignavibacteria bacterium | reverse complement strand
CTCGTATAAACAATGCAAATCCTAAAAATATTCGCATCAGGGAATACGCAACATCATTATGGATATCAAACCAGTGTATTGCATGACTGAACGGTTTCATCACTCCTCCTTTATTATAATAATACGAAATGGTTCACTATCGCTTCCATAATTCGCTGAAACAATTTATAAAAACTTTATCATACAGTACAGCAGAACTCAACAACAATTATTTTTTAAACACAGTAAATAATTTGTCAAGTTTAGTCTTTTCAAGCAGTGAAACCTGTTCGAGTTCTCCAGCATCAAGCCATACTCCCTCACAATGAGAACACTTGTCCACTTCAATACCTTTATAATCGATTTCAATTAATTTTTGACCGCACTTCGGGCAATGCATATAATGTAATTCTTTCAGCTTCTCTTTTTCTTCTCTATTCAAGCGGGCAATTTTTTCTTCTTCCTTTTTTTTTCGTTCTTCAAATTCAAGACGCAAAAAATATTCTTCCTCTTTTTCAGATGGTTTAACAGGCATATTTTCTCCTTTTAATGATAGTTATCTAACGATATACTGTTAAATGTATTTTCAAAGATAATACAGTCATCGAATCTGAACAACTGATGGTATTCTATTCTCTTTGAATTGTTGATATGAATTGATGATTGTTATTTACATTTACAATTTATTGTAATATTCAATTGACTTTTTATTACCGATAAAAATTCCCCTACCAACTTGATTTCCGATTTTGAATTGAGTAATTTTAACCAGACAAATAAATCTGATTATATTATGACTGTTATATTCTCAAAAAAATGCGAATATGGAATCCAAGCAGTTCTCTTTCTGGCTGCTCAGGACCAAAATGCAATTGTACCTTCGGAAAAGATTTCGCAGATACTTAAAATCCCAAAAGAGTTCATATCGAAAATTCTACAGAGTTTGAGAGACAGCGGTATTATTAATTCTGTAAAGGGAAAATCAGGTGGTTTTCAGCTGGCTAAGTCTCCCTCCGAAATAAAACTTATTGACATTGTAGCTGCGATTGACGGACTTGATATGTTCGACAGCTGCGTACTTGGATTCCGTGAATGCTCACCCGATGCACCATGTCCGGTTCACGATCATTGGGGCGAGTTGAGAACCAAAGCATACGATATGTTATCGAATGAAACGCTGGATAAGCTTACGGAGAAAACACTTAATAAAATAAATTCGATTTGATGTGATTGTAAAGACAGGTTTTTGTTATGGCAGAGAAGAAGAAGATTATAAAGAACAGTGAAAAGGGAATTCAAAAAGTAAGATTTATTGTCCAAAGCTTATTTACGCTACTTTGCATATGGATAGGGGTGGAATTTTATTTTTTTATTGAGTACCTGCAAACAAACGGTTCCTCAGGCTTTTTTGACAGACCACCCGGTGTTGACGGATTCCTCCCAATAAGTTCATTGATGAGTTTTTATTTGTTTGTCGTAACAGGTGAGATTCACTCTGCACATCCTGCCGGACTATTCATATTTATGGCTATTGTTTTAATGTCACTGGTATTCGGAAAATCATTTTGCAGCTGGCTTTGTCCCGTTGGTTATCTTTCGGAAATTATTGCCGATTTCTGGAAGAAAATATTCAAGAAAAATATTCTTCCACCCAAATGGCTGGATTATCCTTTGCGCAGCCTGAAATATTTGATGCTTGGATTTTTGTTTTATTCCGTGTTTTTCATCATGAGTGTAGAGGCCGTTAAAGCTTTTCTCGATAGCCCGTATAATCAAATATCGGACATTAAGATGTGGTACTTTTTTTACGATATATCGAAGACTTCGATTATAGTGATTGGAATTTTGTTTTTGTTATCTATCCCCATTCGCGGTTTCTGGTGCAGGTATCTTTGTCCGTATGGTGCGCTGCTTGGAATTACCTCGCTTCTCAGTCTGACTAAAATAAAAAGAAACACTGTTGACTGTACAGACTGCGGTCTTTGCAATAAAGTTTGCCCGGCTTCAATAAAAATAGATAAACTGAAAACAGTTGTCTCGGATGAATGTACAAGTTGTTTGAACTGTATAGATGTCTGTCCGGTTGCAAAAACACTCCAGCTTGAATTGGTCTCACCTAAGAAAAAAATAAATAAAAGGTATGCTGCAATCGGCATAGTGTCTATCTTTCTGCTGATAACCGGAGTAGGAATGTTTAGCGGGAACTGGCAGAATAATATTACAAGAGAAGAATATTTAATACATCATAGAAACATGGATTCTTATACACATCCAACAAGTACTGCCTCGGTGAAAAAATTTAACCGTGAGGTTGACAAAAAAACTCAGGAAATTATAAATTCCGATCCAGAACAAATAAATAATTCTGAAAAGAAATTTTAATCTTTACAATGAATGAACCACTCAAACGCCACAAGGCATTGCAATCTCTATCGCGTGATCATCATGACGGTTTAATTCTTGCACAGCTGGCAAAAAAGGACAGCCCGGAATATTCACAACTTCCTAAAACAGTTGCCGGTAAAATCGAATATGCAGTATCATATTTTTATGATGAATTAGTTTCTCATTTCAGAGCAGAGGAAAATATTCTATTTCCTTTTGTGGAGGGAAAGGATAAGGAGATAGACGAGCTTATGAAAGCAATTGTGGAAGAGCATAAAAGAATAAAATCTCTTGTTACTAAAATTGATGAAGAGAGCAATGAAGATGCATTGGATGAACTGGGGCACTTGCTTGAATCACATATCCGAAAGGAAGAGCGGGAACTTTTTCCGAAAATACAAGATTTACTAAGCGAAGATGAATTGACTCAGTTGGGTAATAAACTTCCAAAAATTTCTGACGAAGGTTAACAACCTGAATAATGCGAATAAATTAACAATTCACTCATATGAACTTCACTTTTCGTTTTTTTGCACAATATTTACATTGAAGTTCATTTATTCTTCCATTAGGTTTCATTTTGTTTAATTGAAGATATCATGGATTCAAAAAATAATATATCACGAGCAGCAGAAATATTTAATAAGGCATATAATCTACACCTTGAGGGAAATATTGACAGTGCAATTTTTTATTATAAGAAGTCAATAAAGAATCACCCTACTGCAAAAGCACATACATACCTTGGATGGGCGTTAAGTTTACAGGGACAATTTGAAGAAGCGATTGAAGAATGTAAGACCGCTATTGATCTAAATCCGGATTATGGAAATCCTTACAACGATATCGGCTCTTACCTGATGAATTTGAATAGAGATGATGAAGCAATTACGTGGTTTGAAAAAGCACTTGAAGCTTCGGATTATGGACCGCGTTACTACCCTTATTATAATCTGGGAAAAATTTATGAAAAACGGGGAGATTGGTTCCTTGCAATTGATTATTATGATAATGCCTTGAAAATCAATCCGGATTATGATTCGGCAAAATCTGCCTTTCTTAGATTAGTTTCTATGATGAATTAATTAAATAAATCAAGTAAAAATTTATTTTCAATTCATTGAACCTGCCTATCTCGGGTAAGGTTCGTGGGAATGATACGTGCATTAAAATATTATTAATACACTCATCATTTAGTCATTCATTTATGTTAGATTAAATAATTATTCTTAATTTTGATAAACGAATCTTTTAAATTCTACGGTAATTTTTGTATGAAAGACACACCAATAAACTTCGAAGTTGTTCAAAGAAAAATTAAAGAAAGCAACCTTTCCGATGTCGGTAAAGCATCGATAAGAGAGATAAAAAAGTTAGTTGACGAAATAGAAAAAGAAACTGGTAAGAGATATGTAAGAATGGAGATGGGTGTTCCGGGATTACCAGCAACCAAATACGGTGTTGATGCTGAGATCGAAGCTTTAGAGAACGGCGTTGCCGCTATATACCCGGATATCCAGGGTATTCCAGAACTAAAAACCGAAGCTTCTAAATTTGTAAAACTCTTTCTCGGTATAGATGTCAATCCGGAAGGATGCATACCAACGGTAGGATCGATGCAGGGAGGATTTGCTTCGTTTATAACGGTTAACCGGATGTACAGAGAAAAAGATACAATACTTTTTATCGATCCGGGTTTCCCGGTTCATAAGCAACAATTAAATGTACTCGGACAAAAATGGGAATCATTCGATGTGTATGATTTTAGGGGAGAAAAACTAAAAGATAAACTGGAATCGATATTGCAAAAAGGAAATATCTCCGGAATGCTTTACTCCAATCCAAACAATCCTTCGTGGATTTGTTTCACTGAAGATGAATTGAAAATTATCGGTGAGCTGGCTAATAAATATAACGTGGTAGTGCTTGAAGACCTTGCATATATTGCAATGGACTTTCGTAAAGATCTTTTCACACCGGGAAAACCACCGTACCAGGTAACCGTAGCAAACTACACAGATAATTATATTTTACTTATCTCCAGTTCGAAAGTGTTTAGTTATGCCGGACAAAGAATTGGTATGCTTGTAATTTCAAATGCCCTCTACAATCGTAAGTGTCCCGATCTCAAAGACTATTTTACTTCTGATCAGTTCGGATATGCTATGCTCTTCGGAACGGTGTATTCATTAAGTGCGGGAGTAACACACTCATCGCAATATGCCCTTGCGGCTATGTATAGAGCAGCAAATAACGGCGAATTCAATTTTGTGGAAGTTGTTAAAGAGTATGGTGAAAAAGCCGCGATCATGAAAAAACTGTTTACAGATAACGGTTTTAAAATTGTTTACGATACGGATGTAAATGAACCGATTGCCGACGGATTTTATTTCACATTTTCTTATCCGGGATTTTCAGGACAGGAATTGCTTGGCGAATTAATTTATTATGGAATAAGCGCCATATCGCTGGCGATTACGGGCAGTGAACGAACCGAAGGCATCAGGGCTTGCGTTTCTCTTGTACAGAGAGATCAGTTCCCGGCTCTTGAGGAAAGACTAAGGAAGTTCAATGAGCATCATCCGCTTGGTTGAGCTATATTAATAGTTCGGTTTGTTTAACTATCATAGTATCATTAAATTCAAAATCATCAAAATAAAATAGTAATTATAGAAATATCCGGATAGTGCTAATGAAAGTTTTCGAATTACTGGAAGAAGAAAATATACTTATTGATTTTAAAAGCAATGTTAAGGAAGAAATCATTGATGAACTTATAGATCTGTATGAAAAAAATGACAAAGTTATTGACATCGAGAAAGTAAGAACCGCAATACATGAAAGAGAAAAAATAATGTCAACCGGGGTGGGTAAGGGATTTGCAATCCCCCACGGTAAATCAAATGCCGTAAAAGAAGTTATTGCTGCATTCGGCAAGACCACCCGTGATATTGATTATAATTCGCTTGACGGTGAGCCTGTTCATCTCGTTTTTCTTCTTGTCGGCAGAGATG
>JASFSF010000196.1:0-5393 GCA_050114555.1 Ignavibacteria bacterium | reverse complement strand
GAAAATCACTGTTCTTATCCAGGTAGAACGCATTTGTTCTTACAGATTTATTCATATCTTCAGTTGAAAACATTGCATTTCTGTCATCTTTTGATATGAACTGAACTGCGGAATCATTGACAAAGGTATCACCAATATTAAAAACAAATTCCACAGTATCTTTAATTACAACGCCTGTACGGCCATACATTATTCTTTTCTCTCCTGTAACTTTACTCATAGCACTCCCGGGATCCATATAACTGAAGTCGGTTGTTGATAAGTCAAAAGAACCGGGAGAAGTAGTAATATCCATTACAATAGCCGGCATTTCATCTAAAGCATCGCTATTTCCTACCTGTGTATAAACACCATCCGGCTCCAAAGGAAATAATGATAAGTAGTAAGTACCGTTTCTTCTTCTCGCCCATTTCGTTGTTCCATCCTCTTCTTCCCAGACAATTATTGTTTTTTCAATAGATGAAGAAGTAATAGAGTTGTTGTTTGAATATACTACATCTGTACCGGTTTTATAAAAACTGCTCCACGTTCCTGTTGTGTGATCACCTCTTCTAATTACTACCTGGCTTATCCACATCGATGAGGAATTTTGTTGATTAACCTTCGCACCACCGCCTGGACCTTCTTCGTACTTGCCGGTCCAGCTAACCACAGGGTAGCCATTTGCAAGACTAATTGAAGGTTTGATATTTATATTACATCCGCTGCCATAAGAAACTGGACCTTGTCTAATTGAGCTTAAATTATTATTTGCAGCTTTAATGCATCCATATGCTATTCTGCTGTCTGAGATCTGAACGGCAATGTGGAAAAGTGACTCACCTGTATATTCTTTGTAGGTAGCAATAGATGGATTACGGGAATTCTCATCCGATCTTGGGAAGACCATATTATCCCTCCAGGTGATGGACGAAGGATTAATTGTATAAAGGCTTAATTTTATATGCTTATTCAATTCACCTGTTTGACGCCAGGCAATAACAGCATTGTATCCGTAACACCAGCCGATTACAGGTGTAAGATCCACTATGCTATAAGAATCCTCATCCCAAGAAACAAGTTCGTATCTTATTTCATTGGTAGTTTCGCTATAAACTGCAAGCATTAACTTACTGCCGTTGTCATTTGCCTGGTAAACTATAGCTACATCGTCATTCAGATAATCCATTGAAGGGGATTTCGCAGGATAATCACCAAGCGGTTTACCATCATTCATAATTTCCCAGGTTGTTCCCCCATCAGTGCTTTTCTCATACCATACATATCCCATACTCTCATAAACCATATGAAGATAACCGTTATCTGTTTTAACTAATTTGCGTTGGCTATTGGTTGTGTAACCATTGACATTGTTTGATAGCTGTGTGCCTTTTAGGTTTGCAATTACCTCAGCACCTTCATCCGTAAACACAACGCCTGTTTTTTGCGCATTTGCATCCAGAAAATCTACATTAGACCCTGTCCAGTTTTGGAGATAAAACTGATGTGTTTTGCCCGTTTCACTTAATGGAATAGACTGTGGTTGAAAACGAACAGAATAGTAGGGAAGCATAGGATCGCCGTAGTCCTGATCTTTGAAAATGTTCAGATTGGGATCAGAAAGAATCCTGTAATCATCTGGTTGATCTCCCCCAGCATCAACCCACCAGGGATCTTTAAATTCCTTGTCACCTAAATCACTATTTGCTACTTCCAATAAACAATTTTTGTAGTTAGCAGAAAAAAGTTCTTCAAAATTTGCTGTTCGAGATAGATTATTTGGATCAACATTAAAATTTTCTGATAATCTGAATTGAGAAAATTGACCGTCCCAATCGTGATGCTTATAGTTCCCGCTAAGTATTTCAAGATCAGTCTTGCTTGTATGTCCGACTCCATACTCTAAAGGAACTGAGCTTCCCGAATAATGTAGTTGACCATCAATATGGAGAGTAGTACCTGATTGATTAATATCATCAATTCTATTCGAAACAATCACGTCAATGTTGGTTATCCTCAGAGTACTAAGTTCTACCTGTAAAACTGATCGCATAACCTGTTTTTGATCATAAGTCCACATTGTTCTGGCCCCTGTTCCTATAATAATATTCATCATATTATGGTTGTTAGCTGTGTCCGAGTACTCAGCTCCACAATCATCTTCGTCTGGGCCCTGAGCTTCAGTTCCACAAAGTAAATCACCCGTACTATCGCAATTGGCAGGGCATTGGTCATCATAGAAATCGCGTGTTACTCTTTCATGAATATAAAGTGAATCAAAGCAAGTTTCACTTGTATGATATAATCCAAAACAGTGTCCTACTTCGTGAGCGATGGTAGTGGAAAGTTTCTGAGCATAAGCTATCACACAATGATTACCCACTACTTTAACAGTCGCTCCGCGAGCACCACCCTGTATAGAGGGAAAGAAATAAATATTAAGTGCATCTGGGGGGCCAGTTGGTAAGTTTAACGGATCGAGCATTGTACAATCAGATAAACCCCATTTAAATGTGGTTTCGGTTGAACTCACGGGTACATCTATAATTCCGTTTAAATAAAATGATATGTTTGTTCCCGCAAAATCAGAATTGAGTTTCTCAACAGCATTGTATGCATCTTGTTCGCTCAACTTGGAACCAGGATCGTTCTCATCATATACAATAATTATATTGGTATTTATAAGATAAGTTTGAGCATTTATAAAAACATTCGATAATAAAATGAATAAAAGTAAAAAATAATTGATACGGTAATTCATTTGGTCCTCCCTTATTATAGTGAATTAATTTGGTTTTACTTTTCCCCTAATACTACCCATACTCTTGAGTTCTTCCACCCAACTGCTGCTACTATATTATTTTTTACGTCTATACTCCTAAACCTTCTATCGAATTGCTGATTATAAAATTCATCATATTTATACCAGCTTGCTCCGTTGAAATGCCAGAGCATTCCCAAGTCACCAGCCAAAAATATATTGTTTTTCCCAGTACCCCTCATACGCCACACAAAATTACCTGGTTCAAATGCTTTAGATCCAGTCTCAGTTGGAATATGCACTATGTATGCTGGCCTTTCCCTATATAACAACGAATGCTTATACACAACTAATCCCCCGGCCAACAAGAACTCACCCCCACTAGTCCATAGTGTATTAATAAGAATCGGAGGTAAATATCCTTGACCTTGGGTAATACCATCCCATATAATCTCTGTCGAATTATTCTCCACATTCAATATTATATTGTTAGTATGATTATTATCCCACCCGCAAGTCCAAACTGTAAGCCCATCAGGAGTTCCAAATATATCAGTCAAGTTTATATCTGTTCCACTTTCTATCCTTTGCCAGTTTTGGCCATTATAATGAACTATGTTACCTATAAGTCCAGCTATATACAAATCACTACTTGATCTCCCCCAGATTGTATTAATTGATCCAGTTAATAAGGAATTCATTTCACAATCATTGAAATAATTAATGCCATCATAATGAACTAGACTACCACCCCTGGCAAACCAAATATCGTTATCAGAGAAAGCGAATACTGATCTTATTATAGGATAAATTACTGCACTACAAGATCCAGTAAAAGGAATTCTTAACGGTTCCCAATTCGTTCCATCCCAGTGTAGTGCATTATAGTTGTCTGTATCAGGATTACCCAAAGAATCATTCAAATAGAATTTTCCCACTGCCCAGATATTGTTTTCATCTATTATTGCAACATCATAGAGTACACTAGAACTGTGATCACCAAATTCAAATGTCTGCCAGGTAAAGTTATGACTTGTTGTGTCCAATGTGGTCACCAGCAATTCGTTGCTGGATACAGGATAGAGGCCATTTTGATCACCCCAATTAGTGTATACTCTGATGACGTAATTTGTATTCGGCTGTAAGTTCCTGATGTTAAGTAATGTATCCTGATTACCTAAATTGATTGTTTTGTCGTAATGGTCTGTTCCTGTAGAAATTGTACGGGTTAAGCTGGCAGGTAGTTGAAGATTGTTAGTGACAAGGTTTATCCATACCTCAGTACTTGAGACGTCTTCAAAAGTGAGGCTTATAGATTTTGCTGAAATAGGCGGTTCAGTTGTGTTGCAATTAACTGCAATTAAAAGAAGTGATATAATCCCAATTATTTTAACCACTATCGTGGCCCCTTCATAAACCAATTATTCAATTCCCGGATTCAAATTGTTAAAAATAAAAACTAAAAGCAACTAAGATTATTGTTCTTTAATAGAACATAGTCTAAAACTGCAATATTTGACATTATTCCACTGATTTCTAACTCGAAAATTCTCAAATACAACTGAATCAAATGCATGAAATAATTTTTCCATGCACTTAACCTGAGATTCCATGCAATTCCTGTCATTCCTCCGTATCCCTAAGTTATTGTTTTACAACAAGTTAACCTGAGTCCGCCCGCTGGCACGAATGTTTGTATGTGCAAAAGCGGAGATGAAATGGAATTGGAAATTTTAACCACATACTTACAAACAAATAAAAGGAGTAATAAAATGGAATTCGCAAGAAAGTTTTTCATTCCCCTTCTAATGATCGGACTGATTGCCGTTTTCGCAGGATGCCAGGATGAGTTGCTGGTAGATCCGATCGACGATCCCGAACCAACCACCGATCAGGGTGCGATGGAACAATTGGTTGAGGAAGATTCTTCACTCGCTTCATTCGATGTTAATTATGATGAAGAGGGTTTAATGGATTTCCTCGGAAAACCGAACACCACTATCTATCCGTTCAGAGTTGGCCATAAAATGAGATTGGTAAATAAAACTCTTAATATCACATTCGATAATGATACTATGGCTACCGGGATATTAACAAAAACATTTGAAGGCGTATTGTTTATTGCAGCTTCTTATGATTCGGCAGGTACTGAACCCGATACCGTTATTGAAAAACCATTTACATCAGTTGTAACAAGAAAGTTAATCTTTATAAAAATTGCTAATACCGATCGTCCGTTCTTAAACTGGGTTATTGCGGCAGTATCGCTTCCTGAAGGCGGAACACAAAGCCCCAACATCGATATTACACGGTTAACAATATTTTTACCGAACGGTGACACATTAGTTATCGATTCGCCGAATGATTATTTACTCAGAAGAAAACATGGATGGTGGAGAAGAATTCCTTACCTCTATGCAGGTCAATCTGTTACATTGCGTGTTGAACTGTTCAGCGCATACGAAGAAGATGATTTTGTAACATTAACATACGGTGCAAATAGGGTGGGTCTGCACAGGGCTAAAAGAAGGTTCGAACTTGTTTCATCTACACCGTCAGGTAACGGATATGAAAAAGTTTACGAACAAACATACACAGCACATCAGTACCCGGGTCACTTCCATGCGATCATAAATGCAATGCCGAGCCAGGT